>DASTVY010000263.1:0-3949 GCA_035758865.1 Sphingomicrobium sp.
CGAAGGCCAGGCGCTGGACATTGGTTCGATCACCCGGCTGCAGCAACTGAAGACCGGGGCGCTGATCGAATTCGCGGTCGAGGCCGCATGCATCATGGGGCGGCTACCGCCCGAGGCTCGAACGCCATACCGCGGCTTCGCGCGCGACATCGGTTTGGCTTTCCAGATTGCAGACGATTTGCTCGACCATGCCGGTGACGAAGCGGTGGCCGGCAAAAGGCTGCGGAAGGATGCCCATGCCGGCAAGGCGACGTTCGTCTCGCTTCTCGGCGAAGATCGCGCCCGACAGCAATGTGCGTTCCTGATCGAGCAAGCGGTTGAGCATCTCGATCACCACGGCGAGGAGGCCGACTTGCTCCGCGCCGTTGCTCGCTACGTGCAGGAAAGGGACCGTTGATGGCTTCGAAACAGCGCGTCGGCGTTTATCCGGGGACTTTCGATCCAATCACGCTTGGTCATCTCGACATCATTCGCCGTGGTGTGCACCTCGTCGACCGTCTGGTTATCGGAGTCACGACCAATCCTTCGAAGGAGCCGATGTTCACGGTCGCCGAGCGGATGGAAATGGTCCGGCGGGAAGTTGCGGATGTTTCTGAAGTCAGCGTGGTCGAGTTCGATTCCCTGCTGATGGATTTCGCCGAGCGAGAGGGAGCCAGCCTGATCTTGCGCGGCCTTCGAGCGGTCGCAGACTTCGAATATGAGTATCAGATGGCTGGCATGAACCAGCAGTTGAACGACCGGATCGAGACCGTCTTCCTAATGGCCGACGTGTCGCTTCAGCCCATTGCGTCAAGGTTGGTGAAAGAAATCGCGCGCTATGGGGGGGCGATCGACAAGTTCGTAACCCCGGCCGTGGCAGCCGATGTCGCGAAAAAATTGAAATAGCGCTGGAGTCCGCGGCCCTGCCGCTATAGTCGGAAAAGCGATCCAGGGGTGGGAGTTCGAAGATGATTAAGCGTTTGGTTGCGTTGCCTTTTCTCGCACTTGCGGTGATTGCGGCGAAGCCCGCGCCCGTCGCGGTGAAGCCGCGCGTCTCAATGGTCGCGCCTGCCGAGGTTGCGGCAGACCCCGCCAACCGCTGGACTCTCGAGCTTTCCAATGGCGGGAAGGTTGTGATCCAACTGCGGCCCGACCTCGCCCCCCAGCATGTCTACCGAATTCAGCAGCTCACTACGGCCGGATTCTATAACGGCCTTCCGTTCCACCGGGTAATCCCGGGGTTCATGGCCCAGGGCGGTGATCCTATGGGCACGGGCGAGGGCGGTTCGAAACTCCCGGACGTCCCTGCCGAGTTCAACGATTTGCCCCATGTGCGCGGCGTGGCTTCCATGGCGCGCGCGGAAGATCTCAACAGCGCCAACAGCCAATTCTTCATCATGCTGGCACCGCGGTTCGTGCTGGATCACAAATACAGCGCCTTTGGCCGGGTTATTGAGGGAATGGCCGCGGTGGATGGAATCGCGGTGGGCGAGCCACCCGCTCAGCCGACCAAGATCGTACGCGCGACGATCGGCGGGCCGCTTCCGGCACCGCCGGTGGTGGCCGCTACCGCCGCTCCTGCCCCCGAACCCGCGGCTCCGGCGGCAGCCGCCAACGCGCCGGCACCGGCGCAGCCGGCAGCGGAACAGGCTGGTCCTCCAGCGTCGCCATCGGATGCAGCGCCGGCAGCGGCCGCGGCAGCAGAGCAGGTCGCTCCGGCTCAGGCTGCACCGCCAGCTCCCGAACAGGCTGCGCCAGTCACTACGGATCAGGCCCCGACTGCACCCGCGCCGGCTGAGCAGGCCCCCGCAGAGCCGGATGCCGAAGCTCCGCCACAAGAGGCGCCGACACCCCAATAATGCGCGTTGATCTCTTCGATTTCGACCTCCCGCCCGACCGTATTGCACTTCGCCCCGCGCGCCCGCGCGATTCCGCGCGGATGTTGGTGGTCGAGGGCGCCAGCCTGTCGGACCGAAAAGTGCTCGACCTGCCGGAGATCCTCCGACCGGGGGACATGCTTGTGTTCAACGATACGCAAGTCATTCCGGCGCAGCTTGAGGGACGGCGGGGCGAAGCCCGTGTTGGCGTGACGCTTCACAAGCGCGAGGGCCCCAGGGAGTGGTGGGCTTTCGTTCGCAACGCCAAGCGCGTGCGGGATGGCGACCTCATCGAATTTAGCGAGGGCGTGAAGGCCAGTGCCGTCTCCCGCGACGTGGAGGGCGCGATCCTGTTCCATTTTCATGGGGAAGAGCCGGTCGAGCTATTGCTGGAAAAGGCCGGGCAAATGCCGCTGCCGCCATATATCGCCAGCAAGCGCGGGACGGATGATTCAGACCGCGACGATTATCAAACCATTTTCGCAAGGGAGTCCGGGGCAGTCGCTGCGCCTACGGCAGCGCTGCATTTCACCGACCGGTTGATCGCAGCGCTCGACGAGCGTGGCGTGAAACGCGAAACGCTAACACTTCACGTCGGGGCCGGCACCTTCCTGCCGGTTAAGGCCGAGGATACTGGCAGCCACAAGATGCACAGCGAATGGGGCCGCATCGACGAAGCAACCGCCGAGCGCCTTAACCAGGCCCGGCAATCGGGCGGGCGGCTGATTGCTGTTGGAACGACGTCGCTTCGCCTGATTGAAAGCGCCGCGGACGACCAGGGGCGCATCCAGCCGTTTGACGGCGAAACGGCGATCTTCATCACGCCGGGCTATCGCTTCAAGGCCGTCGATGGGCTGATGACGAACTTTCACCTGCCGCGGTCGACGCTGTTCATGCTGGTCAGCGCCATGATGGGGCTGGACGTCATGAAGTCGGCCTATGCCCATGCGATCGAGCGGGGGTACCGCTTCTACAGTTACGGCGACAGCTCGCTTTTGCTGCCCAGCTACGCGCGGCTCATTCCGTAGGTGATGAAATTCTTGGTTTTCAGCAAGCTCAGGCCAGTTTAAGGTGTATTACTACACTATAACGGCTGGAGAAGTCATGCGTTACCAAGCTCAGTTCATCTCGGCACTCCTCGCACTCCTGTCGGCGCCCGCAATTGGTGAGGTAGCACCTGAGCGGCCCGCCTTATTAATTGTGGGTGTGCCCCATTTCGCCAATCCGGGTCGTGACCTCGTCAATCTGCGGATCGCCGATGTCACAGTGGAAGAGCGGCAGCGGGAGATCGAGAAAGTAATCGAGCGCCTGGCCGCGTTTGGCCCAACACGAGTAGCCGTTGAGTGGCCTGCTTCACGGCAGAACGAGCTCGACAAGCGCTTCGCCGACTATGTTGCTGGAAACTATGCGCTGAGCCCGAACGAAATCGACCAAATCGGGCTACGGCTGGCTCGTCGGCTCGGCTTGAAGCGAGTGGATGCTGTCGATTGGAACGACATGCCGCCGGGAAAGGAGGCCGATTATGACTTCGTCGCTTGGGCCGAGGCCAATGGTCGAAGCGACGATTGGAAGGCACGTCTGACACGCAGCCAAGCCGACGCCGATACCGAAGCTCAGTTGATGGCTTGTACTCCGGTGTCGTCGTGGATTCGCCGGCTCAATACTCCCGATGCACGGACCAAGATGCAGCGGCCATATTACGAAATTGCGGCAATGGGAGATGCGAAAGTACAGCCCGGAGCGGCTTGGGTGGGGTCCTGGTACGCGCGGAACTTGCGCATCCTCAACAACATCAGAGCGCTTGCCAACACGCCCGACGACCGGATCGTAGCCATTTATGGCGCAGGCCATGGATACCTGCTGGATCAACAGGCGAGAGAGTCTGCTTCGTTCAACGTGGTAGACCCGCTTGCGTGGCTGCCATCTTCTTCAAGGGATGACTGGTCCGGCTGCCCTAAATAAATCTAGGCGCGCCTGGCAGGCTTCGCGGGCTTGGCTTCGGGAACGCCGCCCAGCCAATGGCTGAGATCGCGGTCGATTACTTTCGAAAGCAGGATCACATCGTCGCGAAGGCGGTCGATGATCTGCTGACG
>DASTVY010000349.1:0-10374 GCA_035758865.1 Sphingomicrobium sp.
TGCATTGGAACGGCGATGTCACCAACCTGCCGGGCGAGTGGCACCGCGACTATCTGGAACGGCTTTACCGGCAGAATCTGATGATGAAGCCGGGCGGGCTTGAGGTGAAAGGCGTGCCGATCGACCTCGGCAGCATCGAAACGCCAGCCTATATCCAGGCCGGGCGCGAGGACCATATTGCGCCGGCGCCAAGCGTGTGGAAGCTGACCAACATCCTCAAAGGGCCGGTGCGCTTCGTCCTGGCGGGATCCGGTCATATCGCCGGCGTGGTCAACCCGCCCTCGGCCGAAAAATATCAATATTGGACCAGCGAGGAGCCGGCTTCGACCCTCCAGGAATTCATCGCTTATTCGACCGAGCATAAGGGCAGCTGGTGGCCCGACTGGATCGAATGGCTGAACGGCCTTGGCGGCAAGAGGGTGAAGGCGGATGGCGCGCGGGTGCCCGGCAAGGGCAAGCTGAAACCGATCGAGGACGCGCCGGGCCGCTATGTCCGGACACGCTGATCTCACCATTCGCTTGGCAAGGCCGGAAGAACAACAGGCGCTCGAAGCACTCCAGCGTCGATCCTCGCTGGCGCTTGGCGCGTATAACGAACAGTTGGAAGCCGAACCCGACGCCATTCAGCTCCCGCTTGAGCAGATCGAGCGCGGAGGAGTGATCGTCGCCGAGCTCGACGACCGCGTTGCCGGCTTTGCCGCGGTGATCATCGACGAGGCCGGGGCCGAGCTCGATGGGCTATTCGTCGAGCCCGAGTTGTGGCGGCAAGGTGTCGGTGCGGCGCTGGTCGACGTCGCCGTGCACGAGGCGCGGCGCCAGGGCCTGGCGATGACCGTGATCGCCAACCCGTCGGCGCGGATATTCTACGAAAAATGCGGCTTTTCGGTCGAGGACGACGCCGACACGCGGTTCGGGCCGGCGCTCAGGATGTCGCGGTAAGTGCTCTTCCTCTGCAGTTGCAGGGGAGGTGGCAGCGCGAAGCGCTGACGGAGGGGTTCGTCAGGCCGTACACTTTAGAACCCCTCCACCGCCTTCAGCGGTCCCCTCCCCTCGAAATCGAGGGCAGGAAATCAACAGTTCTCGTACCTCCAATGACGCCGTTTGCCCTCGCTCAGCCATTCGATCGCATCGGCGATGCGCTTCGAGCGCGTAGCGTCCTGCTTCGCCTCGCTGATCCAGTCGAGATATTCGCGCTGCGCCGAAGGTGGAAATGCGTCCAGCACTTCCTTCGCTTTTGGATTGGCCTTTAGGGCCGAGGCGAATTCCGGATGCAGGGCTGCCGGCGGCTTGGGCTCATGCTTGACCTTCCGCGGCGCTGGCGCCTTCTTCGCCAGTTCGACGCCTTGGCGGATCATCGAATCGAATTCCGCGTCCGGAGGAAGGTCCGATACGGATGTCAGCTTCCCGAACTGGCCCATTGCTTCCTTGGACACTTCCACGCCCATTTCCATGGCACGCCAGAATCCGACGGCGGCGTGGGCCTTGAAGGCCGACATGCCGAGCAGGATCTTCCCATCGACCGTGAAAGCCGGGCTGCTCCATTTCATCGTTTCTTCGGCTTCCGGCGCCGCGGCATGGACGCGTTCCCGGACATGTTCGAGGATCGGCCGCGCGAAGGGCGCGGCCTTGGCGATGTAAGAGTCGATGCGCGGGTCATTGCTCATAGGATTCCGCCTCCCAGCATCAGCCGCAGTACGCCGATGACGATCACGACCAGATTGAGGTTGCGGCCTGAGGTGCTCCCCGACATGGCGCCGACACCTGCGCCGATCACCGCGAGCGGAATGATCAGCCAGTTCGCCCAGCCCAGCAGCGGAATGAAGGCAATCGCGACGCAGACCAGGGAAACGGCGCCGATAATCAACGAGACCAGGTTCAGCATCTAAGGTCCCCCTAATTTGGGACGCCGGACTTAGCAGTTATCGGCGATTCTCGAAACGGGTTCAGGATTCCGCCAGCTCGGCGCACTCCTGCTGGGCCTGGAGACGCCGGTCACGGATCATGGAGGATACGTAGAGCGCCAATGCGGTCCAGATGCAGCCGAAGGCGATGGCATGGGCGAATGTGAACGGCTCATCGTACACGGCGACGGCCAGCAGGAACTGCAGTGTCGGCGCTATGAACTGAAGCATCCCCACGGTCGAATAGGCCAGTCGCCGCGCCGCAGCCGTGAAGCAGAGCAGGGGAACGGTTGAAACGACGCCCGCAGCCATTAGCAGCGCCGTTTCCTGTCCGCCGGCGCCCAGCATCGGACGTCCTTCCGAACCGCCGAGCGACAGCCAGATAAGCGCGATTGGAAAGAGCAAGGCGGTCTCGACGGTCAATCCTGCCAGCGATTCGACATGAATGATTTTTCGAAGGAGGCCGTAGGTCGCGAAGCTGAAGCAAAGCGTAAGGCTGATCCACAAGGTTCCAAGCGCACCCATGGCCAGCACTGCGATTCCGCCGGCCGCGATCGCCACGGCAGTCCATTGCAGTCGGGTAAGGCGCTCCTTCAGGATGAAACGACCGAGGAGGATGTTGGCCAGCGGGTTCAAATAATAGCCGAGACTACCCGCCAGTATGTGGCCGCTGTTGATGGCGTAGACATAGAGCAGCCAGTTGGTCCCGATGAGGATGGCGGTGACGAGCAGCATCGCCATCGCCTTGCGGCTTCGCATCGCAGCGCGGATCTGGCCCCAGGACCGGCTTATGCTGACCAGCAGGATCAGCACGATCAGCGACCAGACGATCCGGTGGGCGACGATGTCGATCGACGGCACCGCCTGCAGCAATTTGAAGTAGATCGGCAAAACGCCCCACAGGCCGTAGGCGGCTAGGCCGTAGAAAAAGCCGGCGCGGGCGCGGCTGTCGGCCGACTGCTGTGGCGTGGGGGCGTTCACTTTGCGTGCGCCTAGCGGCTGTAATGCCCCAGTCAATCGACATGCTGAAGAGAAGCTTAGTTGCAAGCGTTGCGCGCCTTTGTCACCTTGCGGGTGCCGGGGCTTAAACTTTTCAGGAGTCGCGCAGTTGAGGCCTTTTCGGTCCGCTTTGCTGATGCTTGCGATTGGTGTCGCTGGCTGTGCCTCTGAGAAGGAGGAGAAGCCGCGCCCGGTCATTTCCGCACCTCCGCCGACAAAAGCGGAAGTGTGGCAGCAAATCGCGAGCTCCGAGGACGCGAATCGGATCCAGCGGGTCGCTACGGCCTGGTCGAACGGCCTGGCGGAGGCTCGCAGCGCCGGATCCGGTAATGACATCAGGGCCGAGGGCAGGCTGCTGGATCCTGCTGCCGCGCTTCCGATGCCCGCTCCGACGCCGGGAAGCTACAGCTGCCGAATGGTGCGGCTTGGCCGCGAGCGCGCTCGCGGTCCCGCATTCCAGAAGTTCAAGCCCTTCTTCTGCTATGTCGGCGTCGAGGGCGATTTGTTCACCATCGTCAAGCAGACCGGCAGCCAGCGGCCGGCCGGACGCCTGTGGGAAGACGATAATCGTAACCGGCTGATTTTCCTCGGCACGCTCGCGCTCGGCAATGAGGAAGAAGCGCGCGCCTATGGCGAGGACCCCAAGCGCGATATGGCCGGCGTGTTCGAGCGGATTGCACCGTTCGAGTGGCGCCTGGTGATCCCCTTCACGCAGTCGGGCGCGCGGCTCGACGTGTTCGAACTGACACCGGTCGCCGAACAGCCCAAGGAATGACCGAAGCGGCAGCTGCCCTGGGCGACTGGCATGAAGTCAGGGCGCACCTGATCGCCGCCGCCGCGGCGGGACACGCGCTCAGCTATTCGGAACTGCTCGAGCATCTCGGATATGGCTTCTCCAGGCCCAAGATGCGGGCCTTGTGCAAGACCCTCGGCGTTGTCGACCGGGACGCGGCCGCCCGCGGCGAGCCGGAATTGGCGGTGTTGGTCGTCCGCCAGTCGGACGGGCTGCCGGGCCAGGGCTGGTGGATCGAGGGTGCCCGACAGCATGGCTATGCGGGGCCGTGGGAGGGGCCGAGGGCAAGCCGGTTCATCCGCAAGCTGCAACAGCTGACGTTCGACTATTGGGCGGAGCGCGGCTAAGGGGCCGCCATGGCCCAAGCTTCCAGCGAGAATGTACGGACGTTCACCGTCGGCGATGACGACGATGGTATCCGCCTGGATCGCTGGTTCAAGCGGAACCTGCCGGACATCAGCTTCAACCTTGTGTCGCGCTGGGCGCGCACCGGCCAGATCAGGGTTGATGGCAAGCGCGCGGCGCCCGGAGACCGGCTGGAAACGGGGCAGGTGCTGCGGGTCCCGCCAGCCGAAGCCGGTCCTGCCGAAGGTCCCGGCGCCCGTCCCAAGCGGATCGTTCAACCGTTGAGCGACGATGAAGCCGCCTTCGTCCAGGAGATGGTCCTGGCCAAGGGCCGCGACTGGTTCATGCTCAACAAGCCGCCGGGCCTCGCCACCCAGGGCGGCACCAAGACCGTCCAGCATCTAGATCGCCTACTCGACGGCCTGGCCGATGAAGGCGGGCAGCGGCCAAAGCTGGTGCATCGGCTCGACAAGGACACCAGCGGTGTATTGCTGGTGGCGCGCTCAGCCCGGGCAGCGGGGCATTTCACCAAAGCCTTTGCCGGCCGGACCGCGCGCAAGGTCTATTGGGCAATCATTACCGGCGTCCCGTCGGCGGAAGAGGGGCTGATCGACGCTCCTCTCGCCAAGCAGCCGGGGACCGGCGGCGAGAAAATGCATGTCGATCATGAAACCGGTCTTCCCGCAAAAACCCGTTACCGGCTGATCGACCGGGCCGGGAACCGTGCCGCCTGGGTCGAGCTTCAGCCGCTCACCGGCCGGACTCACCAGCTTCGCGCGCATATGGCGGCGATCGGCCATCCGATCGTCGGCGACGCCAAATATGGCGGTGCGGATGCCTTCCTGACCGGCGGGATCAGCCGCAAGCTCCATCTCCACGCTCGCCGCCTGAAGGTCGAAGGCCTGGACGGCAAGCCGATCGACTATACCGCCGACCTGCCACCGCATTTCACGGAGAGCCTGGCAATGCTTGGGTTCGACCAGATCGCCGGCGACCAGATGCCGCTGGATACGCCCGACCCGGCCCGGACGCCCGAGGCCAAGGCCAAGCGAGCCGCTGCACACGCCAAATCGGTCCGCAAGGCGCGCAAAGGTGAGCGGCGGGCCCGCGGTGCCGGTGACAAGCCCGAGCGCCGGCCGAGGCGCAAGGCCTGATGCATCCCAACAAGGTTTTCGACTGGACCGACAAGGGGGAGATACTGCGTTTCGTCGCCGATCGTGCGTTCGCGCATATCTTCACGGCGTCGAGCGATAGCCTGTTCGTCGTCCATGCGCCGGTGCTGGTGACCGGCGGCGGCAAGATCTGGTTCCATGTCGCTCGGCGCAATCGGATCGCCGACCATCTAGAGGGCAGTCCACTGCTGATCAGCCTTTCGGGGCGCGACGCCTATCAAAGCGCCAATTGGTACGTGTCCGAAAACCAGGTTCCCACCTGGCATTATGAAACCGTCGAGATCGAAGGCGCTGCTCGGCAGCTGACCGAAAATGAGCTGGTCGCCCTACTCGACGGCCTCAGCGCCCGGCACGAGGGCAGGGTTTCGCCGGAACGGCCGTGGACCCGGGACAAGATGGAGCCGGGGAAGTTTGAGCCGATGCTGCGCGCGATCGTCGGATTCGAGGTCGATCCGGTGGAGATTCGCGGCACTCGCAAGTTCAACCAGCACAAAGCGGCCGACGACCTGGCGGCGACGGTCCGTGGGCAGCAGGCAGCGGGGCGTGAGGATATCGTGGCCGCGATCCGCGAGGCCGCCGGCAATGAATAAGCTCGCAATTTTCGATTGCGACGGGACGTTGGTCGACAGTGGCGCGACCATTCGCACGGCCCTGGAGCAGGCTTTCGACACTCATGGCCTCGAATGCCCCCCGCTGGAGGTAACCCGGAAGGTCATCGGCCTCAGCCTGATGGAATCGATGGCCAGGCTGGCGCCGGACGGCGACCATGCCGGACTTACCAAATCCTATAAGGAAGCCTTCTTCGCGATGCGTGGAGCGGGAAGGGTGGATGAACCGCTGTTCGAAGGGATTGTCGAGCTGCTCGACGAACTGGAGGCGGGCGGCTGGCTGCTCGGCGTCGCGACCGGGAAGAGCGACCGCGGACTCCGGCTTTGCCTTGAAAATCATGGGCTTGGCGGGCGCTTCGTGACGCTCCAGACGGCGGACCGCAACCCGTCCAAGCCAAATCCCGCGATGGCCCTCGCTGCAATGGCCCAAGCCGGAACCGAGCCCCACCGCACCATCCTGGTCGGCGATACCGGCTGGGACATGGGCTGCGCGCGCGGTGCCGGGGTGGGGGCAATCGGCGCGGGCTGGGGCTATCACGAAGTCGAGGAATTGACGGCAGCTGGTGCTCACACCGTTGCAATGGCGCCGGCCGCCGTGATCGCGCTGGCCGATGAATGGATCGGAAGGAAGGCATGACAGACGACGAGCTTTGGAAGAAGCGTTTCCAGATTTTTGCGGCAGTCCGGCTGGTCGGCGTGCTGACTTTCCTGTTGGGGCTGGTCATCGCCTTTTCCGATCTCGTCCGTCCGGGCGGTTGGAAGCTGCTCGGCGGAATCCTGGTCATTGTCGGAGTCATCGATGCGGTCTTCGCGCCGCGCATCCTCAAGCGCGGTTGGGATCGGCTCGACCGGTGAAGCGATTCTGGGAGAAGGCCCAATCGGTCGAGACCGAAGGCGGTTTCGCCATAGAGCTTGACGGCCGTCGGGTGAAAACGCCCGCCAAGGCCGACCTCATCCTGCCGACCGCGCCATTGGCGAAAGCAGTGGCCGAAGAGTGGAATGAAGTCGCTGAGACCATCGACCCGCGCGCCATGCCGCTGACCGGCCTCGCCAATGCGGCGATCGATCGAATCGCGGCCGACAAGGAGAATTTCGCGTGCGCGATCGCGCGTTACGGAGAAAGCGACCTGACCTGCTATCGGGCGGATGAGCCGGAGCTGCTGGTTAGTTGGCAAGTTGAAGCGTGGGACTCTCTGCTTGCCTGGGCCCGCCGGCGCTACGATGTCGATTTCGCGACCTGCTCCGGCGTGATGCATGTCGCGCAGCCGGCGGAAACCGTCCGCAGATTGTCTCATGAGGTTGCAACGCTCGATCCGTTTCAGCTCGCTGGATTGTCGCTCATGGTGACGATCGGGGGTTCTTTGGTTGCGGCACTCGCGGTCTACGAAGAGATGATGCCCGCCGAGGCGGCATGGGAAGCAGTCAGCCTCGACGATCGCTGGCAGCTTGAGCAGTGGGGCGATGAACCCGAAGCCCGCGCGGTGCTCGACGCGCGCCGGCGCGACTTCATTGCGGGGGCGCGGTTTCTCGAATTACTGCGTGGATGACCCAGCGACGAGATCGCGGACGAAGCTGACCAAGCCGGCTTGGCGCCAGCGCTTCAATCGCTCGGCAGCGAGGATGGCTCGGACCTCGCTCAGGCACTCGTCCATATCCTCGTTGATGAGGACGTAGTCGTATTCGGCCCAGTGGCTGATCTCGGCTGCCGCTCGCTGCATACGTCCGGCAATAACCTCATCGCTGTCGGTGCCACGCTCGTGCAGGCGGCGATCCAGCTCGGCCATCGAAGGCGGCAGGATGAACACCCGAACCAGATCCTCGCCCATGGCCGCGTGCAACTGCTGCGTCCCCTGCCAGTCGATGTCGAAAATCACGTCGCGACCCTCGCGAAGCGCCGCCTTGATCGGTGCCTGGGGCGATCCGTAGTGGTAATCGAAAACCGGAGCCCATTCCGCGAACTCGCCGTCCGCTACCATCCGCTGGAATTCGATCTGGTCGACAAAATGATAGTCGACGCCTTCAGCTTCTCCGGGCCGCATCGGCCGTGTCGTCGCGCTGATCGACAGGGTGATATGCGGGTCGGCTTCCAGCAGCATTCGGCTGATAGTCGATTTGCCAGCGCCCGAAGGCGAAGACAGGACGATAAGGAGGCCGCGGCGGCGGCGCGATGATTGGGGGCTGGTCGGATCGGCCATGTGCGCTGTTGCCTTGGCTCCCCGCAATCCGTCAAGCGCCACCAGCAAACCGTTTTATTGTGCAATGCACAAAAAATGCTTGAAGACTTTGCCGCGCTGCACTATGTTGCACCGCAGCAAAGGAGTTTTTGACGTGGCTGATGAGACCAAGGGCGAAGGAAAGATTGAAGCGGTTGCGAAGGCTGCCGAGGCACCGGCGAAGGCCGTTGCCGAGACGGTCGAGAAAGTGGCTGCTCCGGCGGTTGTGAACACGCCGGTGATTGTGACCAAGCCGGTCGCCAAGGCCAAACCGAAGGCTCGCCGCACCCGCAAGCCGGCCGCTCCGGTCGTCGAAGCGGTGAAGAAGGTAAACAAGCGCGCGGCCAAGACGGTGAAGCGCGCCCGTACAGCGGCCAAGGCCAAGAAGGCCGTCGCCAGCGTCAAGCAGATCGAAGGGACTAAGACCATGACTTATGATTTCAACCAGCTGTTCGCCGGCTTCCAGATTCCTGGCGCCGACAAGTATCAGCAGTTCGTTTCCGAAGCCGGTGAGCGCAGCCAGCAGATCGCTGCCAAGTCGAAGAAGGCCGCCGAAGAGCTGACCGACCTCGCCAAGGCGAATGTCGAAGCGTTCGTCGAAGCCGGCCGTATCGCCGTCGGTGGCGCCAAGGCCATTGGCCAGGACGTCATCGCTTCGGGCCGCGAGAACATCGAGCAGGCCTCGGATGCGGTGAAGACCCTCGCCGAAGCCAAGTCGCCGGCCGAATTCTTCCAGATCCAGTCGGAACTGGCTCGCGCTTCGTTCGACCGTATGGTCGCCGAGACGTCGAAGCTGACCGAGCGCGTCGTGAAGCTGGCGGGTGAGGCGGCTCAGCCGCTGCAGAACCGCGCCAGCCTCAATGCCGAGCGCATCAACACTTTGGTTGCCTAATCTCTCCCCTCTTTTTTGGGCAACCCTGTTCGCGGCCGTCCCCTTCCCAGGGGGCGGTCGCTTTTCTTTTCGGGACAGGTGGCGCGTGCCGCCTTGCAGCGCCTTACTGGGATGCCATATTTTAGAGCGCAGATGATCAACGACCTGATTCTAATGACCGGCGACGAGCCGGGGCAGGGCGACGGCCTCGACGAGATCGAGACCGGCGTCGTTACCCGCACCCGGCCGCGGACCAAGAAACCCAGCAATTACAAAGTGCTAATGCTCAACGACGATTATACTCCGATGGAGTTCGTCGTGCTCATCCTGCAGCGATATTTCTCGATGGACATCGAGGACGCGACCCGCGTCATGCTCCAGGTGCATCAGCAGGGCGTCGCCGTGTGCGGGGTCTTCACCTATGAGGTCGCCGAGACCAAGGTCTCCCAGGTCATCGACTTCGCCCGGGAAAATCAGCACCCCCTCCAGTGCACCCTGGAAAAGGCCTGACATCTTGTGAGTCTGCTTGGGTGCGCTAAAGCGCGCCGATGGACTCCATTCGCATCACCGGCGGTAAGCGCCTGGAAGGCAAGATCCCCATTTCGGGCGCGAAGAACAGCGCGCTGACGTTGCTGCCCTGTGCGCTTCTGACCGAAGAGAAGCTGACCCTCGGCAATCTGCCGCGACTGGCCGATGTCGACAATTTCTCGCACCTCTTGAACCAGCTCGGTGTCTCGACCTCGGTTGCTGGCGTCAGGAAGGGCGAGGTGGGTCGCAAGATGACCCTCGAGGCGAAGGAAATTGCCTCGACAGTCGCGCCCTATGACATGGTCCGCAAGATGCGCGCCTCGATCCTGGTGCTCGGCCCGATGCTGGCGCGCTGCGGCGAATCGACCGTGTCTCTTCCCGGCGGCTGCGCAATCGGCGACCGGCCCATCGACCTTCACCTGAAGGCGCTCGAATGCATGGGCGCTGAAATTGAACTGGCGGCCGGCTATGTGAAGGCTACCGCGCCCAAGGGTCGGCTACCAGGAGGCGACTTCAGCTTTCCGGTCGTGTCGGTCGGGGCGACCGAAAATGCGGTGATGGCCGCGGTTCTGGCGACCGGCCGGACCCAGCTGTTCAATGCCGCCCGCGAGCCGGAAATCGTCGACCTGTGCAACCTGCTGGTGGCGATGGGCGCAAAGATCCAGGGCATCGGTTCGTCCCACCTGATCATCGACGGGGTCGAGGGACTTCATGGCTGCACCTATGCGGTCATGCCCGACCGTATCGAGGCGGGAAGCTACGCCTGCGCCGCGGGGATTACCGGCGGGTCGATCGAGCTGGTTGGCGCGCGTCCGAGCGAAATGCTGGCGACCACCAACGCGCTAGCCGCCGCGGGCCTGACGATCGAATTCACAAATGGCGGCATGAAAGTGACGGCCGACAAGCCGCTTCGTCCCCTCGCCATCTCAACCGCGCCCTATCCC
>DASTVY010000025.1:0-2185 GCA_035758865.1 Sphingomicrobium sp.
ATCCTCCGTTCAAATCTGCAACCTGAACTCAAAGCTCAATCCGTGGAGCTCCTCGAACAAGAGTAAGCCGCTTGGACGTGGCCTAATGACCGGAATGGGTCGAAACCGGTCATTAGGCTTACTTTAGCTCAGAACCGCCCCGCTTGGGCCAACTTCGAGGCTAAGAACGGAACACGAACGTGAAAACTTTTGCGAAAACCGGCCCGCTACGAAGGGGAAACTGATCGTTGACATGTTAACCTCCGTAGCCCAATCCGATGCCACCTTTGAAGCGCGTTATTTCCCCTAGAATTAATGCTGCTTTCACAAGGGCTTGGATAAAGGGCGGTGAATCGGGCTGAGCAACGCGGCCCAATTTCCACATCAAAGGCGAGAGACGGGTAAAGCATGTTCTGGACGCGCTGGTTCAAATGGATGTCGCACGACATGGCGATCGACCTCGGGACGGCCAATACGCTGGTCTATGTCAGGGGTCGCGGCATAGTCCTCAACGAGCCTTCCGTCGTCGCCATCGAGACGATTAACGGGGTCAAGAAGGTCAAGGCGGTCGGCGACGACGCCAAGCTGATGATGGGCAAAACTCCGGACCAGATCGAGGCCATCCGCCCGCTTCGCGACGGCGTCATCGCCGACATCGATGTCGCAGAGCAGATGATCAAGCACTTCATCCACAAGGTTCACGGCGGCAAGATGCGGGCCTGGCGCTTCCCGGAAATCGTCATCTGCGTGCCGTCGGGCTCGACCTCGGTCGAACGCCGCGCGATCCGCGACGCCGCATCCAACGCCGGCGCTTCGGCGGTCTACCTGATCGAGGAGCCGATGGCGGCCGCGATCGGCGCCGACATGCCGGTGACCCAGCCGATTGGCTCGATGGTGGTCGACATCGGCGGCGGCACCACCGAGGTCGCGGTGCTTTCGCTGCGCGGACTTGCCTACACCACCTCGGTCCGCGTCGGTGGCGACAAGATGGACGAAGCCATTTCGTCCTATGTCCGGCGCAACCATAACCTGCTGATCGGCGAAGCCACGGCCGAGCGGATCAAGAAGGAAGTCGGGATCGCCAAGCCTCCGGTCGACGGCATCGGCAAGACCGTCCACATCAAGGGCCGCGACCTTGTGAACGGTGTCCCGAAAGAGATTTCGATCAACCAGGGGCAAATCGCAGAGGCGCTGTCGGAACCGGTCGGAACGATTGTCGAAGGCGTCCGCATCGCACTCGAAAACACCGCACCGGAACTGGCCGCGGACATTTGCGACCAGGGCATCGTCCTCACTGGCGGCGGCGCGCTGCTCCAGGGCCTCGACGAAGTGCTTCGCGACGAAACCGGCCTGCCGGTCACCGTCGCCGAGGATCCGCTGACCTGCGTCGCGCTCGGCACCGGCCGCGCGCTCGAAGAGGAGCAGTTCCGCGGCGTCCTGCAAACTGCTTAGGAGTCATTGAGCCGTGGCTGCCTCGGCGGGACCGCGCCCGGGCTGGTCGAGGCGCGCGCAATATAGTTTGTTCTTCAGCTTCCTGGCGGTTCTCGCCGGGCTGTTCGTCGGGCTAATCCTGCTGATCCTCTCGCTGATCGCGCCGCAAAGCTATGCTGCGGTACGCGGCGCTGCACTCGATGCGACTGCCCCAATCAGCGGCGCAATGCGCGGCGTGACGACCACCGTGACCGGCATGGTCAGTGGCGCCGGCAATTATTGGGACGCCGCCAACCAGAATGCCCAGCTGAAGCGTGATCGTGCGGCATTAATGCGCCGGATGGTCGAGGCCCGCGGAATCCTGGAGGAAAACCAGCAACTGAAGGCGGCGCTTCAGCTCCGTGAGCACAGCCGCGAGGCCGTTGCTGCGGGACGGGTCGTGGGCTCTTCCTTCGAAAGCCCTCGCCGCTTTGCGATCATCTCGGTCGGCACCAGCGAGGGCGTCCAGGTCGGGATGCCGGTCCGTGCCGCGGAAGGCCTGATCGGTCGGGTGATCGATGCCGGCTCGATCGCCAGCCGGGTCTTGCTGGTCACCGATCGCGCCAACATCGTGCCTGCGCGCATCCTGCGCGGTGGGCAGCCCGTCATTTCGACTGGACGGGGCGACGGCACGATCGACGTCCGTCCACTGGAAGTCGGCAAGAACCCGTTCAAGCCCGGCGATGTGATTGTTACGTCCGGGACCGGCGGCCTCTATCCGCCGTTGGTGCCGATT
>DASTVY010000040.1:0-2702 GCA_035758865.1 Sphingomicrobium sp.
TCTGGTGCTGATGTACAGGACGCTGGGGTTGGTGCGGTCGCGCAATTGACCAACAGGACCGAGGCGCACGGTGCAGGGGCGATCAACGAGAACGTACCCGTCGATTTTACCCCGCAGACGACTTTCGACCAGAGCTTCGTCGTCCACCACCCGCTCGACCAGGTGTGGCGCTTCTTTGCGGACGTGCCCGCGGTTGCAGCCTGCCTTCCCGGGGCGTCCGTTGCCGGTGATGCCGGCGCGCGCTTCGTTACAGGCAAGATGCGGGTGAAGGTCGGCCCGATCGCCGCGGAATTTAACGGCTCGGCCGAGATAGATCGTGATCCGGCGACGCATTCCGGCACGATCCGAGGGAGCGGCCGCGACCGGCGAAGCAGCTCGGCGACGCAGGGGATCATCCGCTATCGATTGGTGCCCGTCGCCGAACAGTCGACCCGGGTCGAGCTCAGCGTCGGTTATCGTTTGACCGGGACCCTCGCACAATTCAGCCGGTCTGACCTGATCCAGGATATCGCCAGCCGACTCATCGCCTTGTTCGCGCAGAATCTGGAGTCACGGTTGACCGCGCCAGCGCAAGTCGCGCGACCGGCGCCGGAACTCAAGGCGGTTCCGCTGCTGTTTTCGGTCCTGGTGAAACGGATCGGCTCGCACTGGAAGCGCCTGTTCACGAGGGATGACCGACCTTGAAGCGAGTGACGATCCAAGCAGACGCAATGACAAGTCGGCAGGGACACATCTTCTCTCGCCGGCTGTCGTCGACGCCGGGCGTCGTCATCGCGTGCCGTGCCGCTCCAACACTTCTTGCCGCCTGATCCTGTGGAAGGACATTAGATATGCAGACCAACTCCCGTCAGAAGCTCCTTGAAAAGATCGATCAGAGCCGCGACAAGGCCGTTAGTTTCTTGCGCGACATGGTCGTAATTCCCAGCGTCACCGGCGATGAAGCGGAGATCCAGAAGTTTCTTTCGAAGTACATGACGAAGATCGGCCTTCAGGTCGATATGTGGGAAACCGATTGGGAGAAGCTCAAGAAGCACCCGGGATATCGTCCCGTCGACCGCGGATATGAGGGGCGGCCCAACATTGTCGCCACATGGAGGGGCACTGGCGGCGGGCGTTCATTGCTGTTGAACGGACACACCGATGTCATCCCCGTCGGCGGCGGAGAAGGATGGAGCGATAATCCCTGGTCTGCCACGATCAAGAACGGTCGCATGTACGGTCGCGGGACCGCCGACATGAAGAGCGGCGTAGCCAGCCACATCATGGCGGTCGAATGCCTGATGGCCGCCGGGCTCAAGCCCAAAGGCGACGTCTTCATCAACGTTGTTATCGACGAAGAAGTCAGCGGTCACGGCACCTTGGATACCGTGATCCGGGGCTACAAGGCGGACGCTGGCATTTCCGGCGAGACCAGCGATCTCGCGGTGCAACCCGCATGCATCGGCCGCATCTGGTTCGAAATCGAAATTCACGGCAAGCCCGCCGGCATCCAGAAGCGCTATGAGGGCATCAGCGGCATCGAACTTGGCAACAAGATCGTGAAGGCGGTCGCGGACTTGGAGGCAAAGCGGGTGGCGACGGTAACCCATCCATTGTATCCGAATGCGCTCGATACGCTTCCCTGCATCATAGGAAGCTTTTCCGCCGGCAACTATCCGAGCGCGTTCCCCGCGAACTGCCTTCTGAAAGGCAGCATCGGCACCGTGCCCGGCGAGGACCACGAAGGCGTCAAGCAAAGCCTCGTGGATCAGGTTGCGCGCGCGGCGGCCGATGACCCCTGGATGAAGCTTCACCCGCCCAAAGTGCGGTTCGTGGGCTATGACGCCCAGGCGTCGGAAATACCGCGAGGTCATCCCATCGTCGAAACCGTCTGCAAGAATTACAAGGAGATCACCGGCCGCGATCCGCAGATCAGTGGCCGCCAGGGCGCCGCCGACACGCGCTTCCTCAACCAATATGCCAACACGCCGACCGTCATCTTCGGCCCAGGCTCGACCGCGGTCATGCATGCAGATGACGAGTACGTATCGATCGACGATTACATGACGGCGATCAAGGTGATGGCGCTCAGCATCTGCGATTGGTGCGGCGTCGAAGGGCAGCCAGCGTGAGGTGATCGGCTCCGATCGAGGTATTGTGTTCCTAAACATAGTACCATAAGGGTCCTCGCCTGCCGCCTTTGGGTTTTGGAGGCACATGCAGAACAAGCCGACGATCGCCGTTATCGGCGGGACGGGTGATCTGGGATCGGGCTTGGCGCAGCTGTGGGCCGCGGCCGGCTATCCCGTCATCATTGGGTCGCGGGCGAAGGAGCGAGCGCAAGCCAAGGCCCAGGAGTTGGTGGTTCAGACCGACGGTGCCGTGCGCGGAGACGACAACCGTGGAGCGGCGCAGGCGGCCGACATCGTCGTTCTCTGCGTACCTTATTCCAATCACGACGCGACCCTCGAAGACATCAAGCCGGCGATGGATGGCAAGATCCTGGTCGACGCCGTTGTGCCGCTGGTTCCGCCGAAGGTGTCCGTCGTTCAGTTGCCAGCGGCGGGTTCTCCCGCCGCGGTCGCGCAACGCGTGCTTGGTCCGCAGGTGCGCGTCGCCGCAGCTTTCCACAACGTCGGCGCTAAGAAGCTCCACGGCGGCGAAAAGGTTGACTGCGACGTGTTGGTGTTCGCCGATGATGCGGACGTTCGCGTACGGATCAT
>DASTVY010000127.1:0-6473 GCA_035758865.1 Sphingomicrobium sp.
GCGTTGGAGAAGACTGCGTCGAACGCCTCGCCGAACTTCAGCTGGGCCGCGTCCATCAGCCGCGCGTCGAGCCCCTTGGCCTTGGCCGCGCCGACCATGCTGAGGCTGTTGTCGATGCCGACGACGTCAGCGCCCATTTCCTTGATCTTGAGCGTCAGTGTCCCGTCGCCGCAGCCGACGTCGAGGATATGCTCGCCTGGCTGCGGGTCGAGCAGCTCGAGCGCCGCCTGACCCAGCGCCGGCACGAAACCGCCGATGCGGGCATAATCCGCCGCATCCCATTGCGAGGTCGAGGCGGGAGCGTCGGTCAAAGCGCAACCAGCGAAGCTTTTCCGCTCGTCCTGAGTAGGGACTGAGCGAATGCGAAGGCCCGTATCGAAGGACCGTCCTTCGATACGCCGCTGACGCGGCTACTCAGGATGAGCGGGCTCAGCTGTTTCAAAGCGTCTTCACCCAGTCGCGATAGGCGGCTTCATCCATCAACCCGTCGAGCTCGGAAGGATCGCTGAGCTTCAGCTTGAAGAACCAGCCCTCACCTTCTGGATCCCGGTTGATCAGCGCCGGATCGTCGGCGAGAGCCGAATTACCCTCGGTCACGTCACCACTGACCGGCGCATAGACATCGCTGGCCGCCTTGACCGACTCCACCACCGCTGCGTCGTCACCCTTGGCGACGGTTCGCCCGGCCTCGGGAACTTCGGCGAAGACGATGTCGCCAAGCGCCTCCTGGGCATGGTCGGAGATGCCGACCGTCGCCACGTCGCCGTCGACGCGGATCCATTCATGCTCTTTGGTGAAGTAGAGGCTCATGCGATTGCTCCCTGTTTGCGGTGATAGCGATGGGGGACGAAAGGCATCGGGGCGACCATCGCCTGGAACAGCTTGCCGCGCTGCTCAATCGTCAGCGTTGTGCCAGCCTCCGCCAGCGCCGTGGCCACATAGCCCATTGCGATCGGCCGGCCGAGCGACGGCGAGTGACCTCCCGACGTTATGCGGCCGACCTCGCTGCCTTCGGAGTCGAGAATCAGCGCTCCCTCACGCACTGGCTGGCGGCCCTCAACCGAGAGGCCGACCCGCTTCTGCGCAGCGCCATTTTCCAGTTCGGCCATGATGCGGAGAGCGCCGGCAAATCCACCCTCGGCACGACGCCGCTTGCCGATCGCAAAATTTAGGTCCGCCATGACCGGTGTCGTTTCGCAATCCAGGTCATGGCCATAAAGCGGAAGGCCAGCTTCGAGCCGAAGAGAATCGCGCGCTCCAAGGCCGATCGGCTTGACCCGCTCATCAGCGATGAGTGTATCCGCCAGCTGTTCGACGTCGCGACCCGAAACCGAAATTTCGAAGCCGTCTTCGCCGGTGTAGCCCGAACGGCTGATCCACAGCGGCTTGCCGTTCCAATGGAACAGGCCCGCCTGCATGAAGCTGAGCTCGCCGACGCCCGGGACAATGGCTTCGAGTGCGGAAACCGCTTCGGGCCCCTGAAGTGCGAGCAGGGCCTGCTCCTTCATATGGTCGAGCGCAATCGTTCGCGGCAGGCGGCGCTGGAATTGCTCGATATCGCCGTGCTTGGTCGCGCCGTTTACGACCAGGTAGAATTGATCGCCGCGGCGCGTTGCCATCAGGTCATCGATGATCCCGCCATCCTCGGCCAAAAGCATCGAGTAGCGAAGTCGACCGTCCTTGAGGGCGATCATGTCGCCAGGCAGGAGCGTCTCCAGCGCGTGGTCGATATTAAGTCCGTGGAACAGCAGCTGGCCCATATGGCTGACGTCGAACAGGCCGGCATGCTTACGCACCCAGAGATGCTCGGCCATGATGCCTTCATACTGGACCGGCATTTCATAGCCGGCGAAGGGCACCATCCGGCCGCCGTTCGCGCGATGCCAGCCGTCGAGCGGCAGTTTGTCCAGGTTTTCGCTTGTTTCCGTCACGCCGCAGGTCCTCGAAAGTCGGTTGCGTGTGACAACCCACACGCGGTTGATTCGAGCCCCCTTCTGTCGCTGCGGCCTGAGAGCTTTGCCCCTTCGGCGGCCCCTATCGAGGCACTTTCCAGACTGTCCAGGCGCGCTCGGTCCTTGATGCCTGAGAGATTCCGGGGGCGGTTGCTCCTTCGGCGGTCCGAACTCGGGCCCGGACACTCTCCCGTGCGCGCCGCCCGTGATCGGAAATCCGACCGCGGATGACGGGGCGTGCCATGGCCCGGTCAGCTATTTGAGTCAACGAAACTCGCGATCACCTCGCAAGCCGACCGGCGAATATGCTAATCCGGATCAATAGGGGGTAGATCAAATGAAGCATGGTTATTTTTGCGTCGCGGCATTGCTGCTCGTCGCTTCCCCAGCTCAGGCAGACACTGTCTGCGAATGGATGGATTTCGCGCAGAAAATCCAGAACGCAGCCTCATCAATGCCGAACACGCCGCGGAATCCGTCTCAAGAGCGGATCCAGACTCAGGCTGCGCTGGCCATGTTCGAGGCTCTCAACGCAATCGACCGAAAGTATGAGTCTTATCTCGGCACGGCCGCGGGCGACTCGAAAGCCTCGCAGGATGCTGCGGCCGCAACGGCGGCCTATGAAGTGCTGGCGGCCAGCTTCCCGGCGCAAAAGGTGGCGCTGGACGAAAGCTATGCCATCACTCTTGCCACGGTCGCCGACCAGCAAGCCCGCGATTCGGGAGTTGCAATCGGCAAGGCTGCCGCCGCATTGGCCCTGAAGGCCGGCGGCGTCGATCCGGCGATCGTGCAGACTCCATATCTGCCGCGGGCCCAGGCCGGTGTTTGGGTGCCGACCCAGTTGCCCATCCTTGAGCCAGGCTTCCTTGCCTTCAAAATGTGGATTCTTGATCGTGCCGACAGCGTCAGGCCCGGGCCGCCCCCTTCGCTCGACAGCGAGCAATGGGCGCGCGACTACAACGAGGTAAAGCGCGTCGGTGGGAAGACCAGCACTGAACGGACGCCACATGAAAGCTTGATGGCCCGCTACCGGATCACACCGGACATGATGCCCTCCTACCGGCTGGCAGCCGATGCACCCGGACGAAGCGCAGTCCAGAATGCGCGGATGTTTGCGATGCTGGGCATGATCAACGACGATTCGCTGGTGGCGATCACCGATGCCAAACTGCACTATAATTTCTGGCGGCCAATCACCGCCATCCGCAACGGTGAGCTGGATAACAATCCCAGTACGGAACCGGACCCGGCGTGGGAGCCACTGATCACCACTCCAAACCACCCCGAATATCCGTGCGGCCACTGCATCCTGGCTGCAGGAACCGCCGAATATATGAAAGCTGAAGTTGGCAATGCGCCTGCCTGGGGCGTCCGGGTCGCGTCACGGTCCATTCCCAATGCCGCCGTGCAGGCGCTGCCCAACTGGGACGAATGGGCGAAGCAGGTCAGCTACTCCCGCACGCTCGGCGGGGTTCACTACCGCTTTTCGAACGAGGCTGCCGAAAAGATGGGCCGCAAGATCGCCGAGCAGGCAATGGCCAAGGTCATGCGGCCGTTGCCCAAGTCGAAGGCTAGAGCCTCACGCTAGCGGGTGGCGTTGTAGCGAAGCTGAGCGTCGGTCAGCTGGAACCCGACCAGATGCTCGAACGTCGCCCGGGCAACCGCGTCGCGGATGGTCGGGTTCGACAGCGGGTCGATTGCGGCATCTGGATCATTGGCCTTGCGCTCGCGAGTAAGCTCCTTGCGGACATCCTCGGGCAGGGTGGCGGCAGCGCGTGACACCTGGATCGTCGCCTGGCCCGACGTCTGCGCCCGCTGGCTACCCGCCGCGAAGTTGAGACCAACATTGCCGATACGCTTGGCGACGACCTGCGTCCCGCCCTGCATTGCCACCGTGAAGTAAGGCAAGACAACGCTACGCGCTTCGCCGGCGTCCCGGCGCGTTGCCACCACGTCGAACGAAATGGTCGAAACGATATTGGCCCCGGTCTCGTCGCAAGTAGACCGAACATTGGTCATTGCGGCCGATACGTCGATCGCAGCCGCGTCGGTCCGATTCGTCGGATTGAACAGCGTGATGTCGCCGGTCGCGGCCGGGATCCCCACCTGCGGGCAGGCGGAGCGCGTGATGTAGATACCGCCTTGCGTGATCTCGCCTTCGCGCGAGCAGGCCGTGGCGAGCAGAACCATGGCAAGGGCAGTGAGGCGACGCTTCACGATATGACTTCCTTTATCGACGGGCATTCGGTGGTGCCCGTTCATAGGAAGCGCCTAGCAATGCTGCAAGCGACCCCTTACATCGCGCCCCAATGGCGACGAACAAGCCCCCTCTCCATGTCCTGATCGCGGCGCCGCGCGGCTTTTGCGCGGGCGTCGATCGCGCCATCAAAATCGTCGAGCTGGCGATCGAGCGGTTCGGCCCGCCGGTCTATGTGCGGCACGAAATCGTCCATAACCGCTTTGTCGTCGACCGGCTGCGCGGAATGGGCGCGGTGTTCGTCAAGGAGCTGGACGAGGTGCCCGATGGACGGCCGGTCGTTTTCTCCGCCCACGGCGTCCCGAAGCTGGTGCCCGCGACCGCCCAGGCTCGCGGGCTCGACTATCTCGATGCCACCTGCCCACTGGTCAGCAAGGTCCACCGCCAGGCGGAGCGGCTGATCGAGGCGGGCCGGCATATCATCTTCATCGGCCACGCCGGCCATCCGGAGGTAGTCGGTACGTTCGGCCAGGTCCCGCCGGGCACCATGACCCTAGTCGAGACTGTCGACGACGTGGCGATGCTCGATCCGCCGGATCCGGAAAACCTGTCCTTCCTTACTCAAACCACCTTGTCGGTCGACGACACCGCCCAGATCGTCGAGGCGCTTCAGATCCGATTTCCCTCGATTCTCGTGCCGCGCAGTGAAGACATTTGCTACGCGACCTCGAATCGGCAGGGTGCGGTCAAGGCGATCGCCCCTCAATGCGACCGTCTGCTGGTGATTGGAGCACCGAACAGCAGCAACTCGCTGAGACTCGCCGAAGTGTCGGAGAGAAGCGGCGCACCGGCAAAACTGATCCAACGGGCGACGGATATCGACTGGGACTGGCTGGGAACTCCGTCGACCGTGGGAATTACCGCCGGGGCCTCGGCACCGGAGGTCCTGGTCCGCGAAGTGGTCGACGCCCTTGGCGAACGCTTCGAGGTGACCGAGGAAATCGGCGAACATGAGCCGGAGCGCATGACCTTCAAGCTGCCGCGCGAACTGGTTGCCTGACCCGCATGGATCTTCCCGAGGTAGAAATCTTCACCGACGGCGCGTGCAAGGGAAATCCCGGGCCGGGCGGCTGGGGCGCCATCCTACGCTCCAACGGCAAGGAGCGTGAGCTTTCGGGCGGCGAAGCGCCGACTACCAACAATCGAATGGAGCTGATGGCCGCCATCGAAGCGCTCAACGCGCTTAAGAAGCCCTGCCACGTCCAGATCTGGACCGACAGCAATTACGTCCGCGACGGGATCACCAAATGGATCCACGGCTGGCGGCGGAACGGCTGGAAAACGGCCGACAGGAAGCCGGTCAAGAATGCCGAGCTGTGGCAGGCGCTGCTGGAAGCCACGGCACCGCACCGAATCGACTGGCATTGGGTGAAGGGCCACGCCGGACATCCGGAGAACGAACGCGCGGATGCGCTCGCCTGTGCCGAAGCCGAGGCTCGGCGCTAACTCCGAGTCGATCGAGGGCCGAAATCGTCGGGGCTGATTCCCGCCAGTTCAGCTGGAAGAGCCTCACCCCTGATCAGCGCAGCACATAGCAGTGAAGCCGCCGGCGCCGTCTGGATGCCCATTCCGCCCTGCCCCACGCACCAGAAGAAGCCCTCATGGTCGGGATCGAATCCGAATTTCATGCCGCGGTCAGGGGCGAAGGTCCTGAGACCTGCCCATTTCCGTTCGACCGCCTCGACCGGCCAGTCCACGGCTCGTTCGAATCGATCGATCGCAATGGCGACGTCCAGCTCCTCCGGAGCCACATCGCAGGGATCCACAGGAGTTTCGTCAAGCGGGCAGACCCACACGCTGTTGTCGCCCTCGCCCTTGAAATAGAAGCTTTCATGAAGGTCGGTGACGAACGGCAGATCCCGAAGTCCGCGTCGCCCGACTCGAAGCTGGACCACGGTTCGCCGCTTGGCGATCAGGCCGATCTCCGAGACCCCTGCCCTGCCTGCAACCTGGTTGCCCCAGGCTCCCGCAGCATTCACCAGCAGGCCCGCCTCGATCGGTCCGGCGCTTGTTTCGACGTTCCACGAACCGCCCTGCCATTTGGCCGAAACCAATGCGGCGTCGGTCCTGACCATTCCGCCCTGCCGGCGAACTGCGGCAAGGCAGGCATTATGGAAAGCCGCGACCTCGATGTCGGCGCAGCTTGCTTCATACCATGCGCCGGTCCACTGATCGCGCATCCCCGGAATCAGCTTGTCGAGACCGGCGCGATCGAGGTGGACCGGCAAAAAATCACCGCTGAGATCTCCGACGTCGTCGAATGC
>DASTVY010000311.1:0-10733 GCA_035758865.1 Sphingomicrobium sp.
GGCATGTCGCCCTCGGGCTTGAGGCTTTCGTCGGCCATGATCGCCTTCCACGCCTCGTCGCGCGTCGATTTGTCGGGCCATTCGATGAAGGAGAAGACGACCTTCTCGTCGCCTTCGGCCTTTACGGCGCGATAGAAGTCGGTGACCTCGCCCTTGGGGACGTCATCCGACAGCGCTTCGACGACCCGGGTAGCGCCATGCTGGCGGAACACCTTGGCCATTTTCGTGGCCAATTGCTGATAGGCCTGTTCCTTGCCGGCAGGCACGGGGACGATGAAGCCGTCGGTGTAGTCGCCTCGCTCGCTGCCTTCCTCGACGATCGAATCGAAGCCGCCAACGATCATTCGCTTGCCGTCGAACGGCATGCTTTCGCCCATTTCCTTCATCCGCGGGTCGCTCATCATCTTTTCGTTGAAAGCGTCGCGGCTTTTGCGGTCGGCATGTTCGAACCAGGCGAAGACGATTTTCTCGTCCGGTTTCGCGTCCACCGCCTTGCGGAAATCGGTGACCTTGCCTTCGGGCACGTCGCTGTCCCACGCCTCGAAGTGGCGCTTGACCCCGAGCTCGAGGAAAGTCGGCGCAGCATCGGCGGCATGCTTACGGTAAGCCTCGCGATTTGCCTCCGGAACCGGCGCCACAAAACCTTCGAAATAGGTCATTGATGCTCTCCTTTCGAAATTCCTTGCCGCCTCATGCGGCCTCTGGCTGGTTCTCCCTGAACACAGCTAACTGATCCGCCAGCGCCCGTTGGAACGCCGGCCGCGCTTCGCCGCGCGCAACCAGTGCGGCGAGCCTAGGCTGGCCTGCGACGAGGTCGGTGTGCCGTAACGTTCGGAGCACCGCGACCATCATCAGATCGCCGATGCTGAATCGGTCCTCGAACCATTCCCGGTCACCCAGTGCGTCCGCCAGCAGCTTCAGCCTCGTTTCGATCTTCTCAACGACCTGGGGACGCCGCTCCTTGGTCCAGTCCTGGCCCCGATTGAAGATGTCGATGTTGATGAGCTCGAGGATCATCGGCTCGACGCTGTTCAGTGCTGCAATGAGCCAGGCGATCGCCCGGCCGCGCCCATTGGCGTCGGTCGGAAGCAGCCGTTCGTCGCCGAGGCCCAGGTGGATCAGGATGGCACCGCTTTCGAACAGCCGGACCTCCTCATCGCGATAGGCGGGAACCTGGCCGAACGGCTGTTCCTGGAAATAGTCGGCTGGGCGAGGATTCAATGCGTCGAGAAGGCGGACGCGATAGGGGCGGCCGATCTCCTCCAGCGCCCAGCGGATCCGGAGGTCGCGAACCAGTCCGGCGGCGAAGTCCGGTACCCAGCGGAATGCGGTGATTTCAACGGTGGCGTTCGGGTCGAGCGGCATTGCTCAGGCTTCCTCAAATGCTGAAGCACCCTGTTCGGCGGCCTTGGGGTCCATCCAAACCACTTCCCAATGATGGCCGTCCGGATCCTCGAAGCTGCGCTCGTACATCATTCCGCCCATGTCCTGCTTGGGACCGGGATCGGTAACTCCGCCCGCCGAACCGGCCTTTTCGATGGTCGCATCAACCTCTCCCGTGCTGTCCGCCGAGATCGCCAGCAGCACCTGGCTGGACTGGTGCGCATCGGCAATCGGCTTGCCGGTGAACGTCGAATAGAAGTCGTGTTTCAACAGCATGACATGGATCGCCTCGCTGAGCACGATCATCGCCGCTTTTTCATTGGAAAATTTGGGTTCCTTCCGCCCGCCGATCGCTTCGTAAAAGGCGATTGAACGATCGAGGTCGGTCACCGGCAGGTTGATGAAGATCATCTTCGGCATGGAATTTTTCTCCTGTGTGCGACTCGATTCGCCTTGAATGGTGGCGCTGGAAGTTATAAATTGCAACCATGCAGTTAGAAAATGTAACTACTACGCGACGGGCCGATGACAAAAGGCGATACGACGATGCCTGCGCCGCGGCGCACGGCATGGACCTGATCGGCGAACGCTGGTCGATGCCTCTGATACGCGAGCTGCTGCTTGGTCCCCGCCGTTTCGGCGACCTGAAAACGTCTTTGAACGGCATTAGTGCCAATGTCCTGACCCAGCGGCTGGAGGGGCTGGAAGCGGCGGGCGTGCTCGTTCGACGCAGGCTTCCGCCGCCGGCATCGGTCCAGGTCTATGAGCTTACAAGCTGGGGTTATGAAGCGGCGCCGATCTTCCAGGCGCTTGGCCGCTGGGCGGTGCGAAGCCCCTATCACGATCCGACGAGGCCGTTCAGCGCGGTGTCGCTGATGCTCTCGCTCAGGACGATGCTCAGCGCCGATGCGGCCGGCGATCTCAAGGCGCGGATCCAGCTGGACATGAACGGCGAGCCGTTCTTCTGGGCCCGCAACAAGAAGGGCGAAGTACGGATTGGCCGGGGCGAAATAGAGGATCCGGACCTCATCATCCGCGGCTCTCCAAGCGGCATTGCCGGCTTCATCTATGCCGGTGCGCCCCTGTCCTCGATCGAGGTTCATGGCGACTTGAAGCTGGCCACTCGGTTGCCCGGCTTCTTCCCGATGCCTGAAAAGGCACAGCGATCCGCTGCTTGAGGCGATCTTGCGAAACGCCTAAGGCCGCTCGTCATGACCGAAATTCCGAATGTCACGCTCGACAGCCGCTCCGACACCATCCTGTCGACTCCTGACCGGATGGTGAAAATGCGCGAGGCATTTGGGGTCGACAGCGACCTTGAAGTGCCGGCATTCAGCGAGGCCGACGAGCGCGTTCCGGACCTGGACCCCGCCTATGTGTTCGACCCCGACACGACCATGGCGATCTGCGCTGGCTTCGCGCGCAACCGCCGGGTCATGGTCCAGGGCTATCACGGCACCGGCAAGTCGACCCACATCGAGCAGGTCGCCGCCCGGCTCAACTGGCCATGCATCCGCATCAATCTTGATGCCCATATCAGCCGCATCGACCTCATCGGCCGGGACGCGATCGTTCTTCAGGACGGGCAGCAGGTTACCGAGTTCCGCGAAGGGTTGCTCCCCTGGGCGCTGCAGCATCCGGTGGCGCTGGTGTTCGACGAATATGACGCCGGCCGCCCGGACGTGATGTTCGTCATCCAGCGGGTGCTGGAGACCGACGGTAAGCTGACCCTGTTGGACCAGAACCGCGTGATCCGGCCCAATCCCGGCTTCCGCCTGTTCGCCACGACCAACACCATCGGCCTTGGCGACACGACGGGTCTTTACCACGGAACCCAGGCGCTCAATCAGGGGCAGCTCGACCGCTGGAACATCGTCACCACGCTCAATTACCTGCCGGCCGAGACGGAGGCTCAGATCGTCCTGGCCAAGTCGGGCGAATATGATCGCGACGGCGGCAAGGAAGAAGTCGCCAAGATGGTGCAGGTGGCGAACCTCAGCCGCCAGGGCTTCATCAACGGCGACATCTCGACCGTCATGAGCCCGCGCACCGTAATCAGCTGGGCCCAGAACGCGCTGATCTTCGGCGATATCGGCTTCGCATTCCGGGTCAGCTTCCTCAACAAATGCGACGAGTCTGAGCGGCCGCTGATCGCCGAATATTACCAGCGGGTGTTCGGCAAGGACCTGCCGGAAAGCGTCGCCCACCGGGCCTGATGGCTCAGCAGTCTCCCCTTGACCGCTTCCGGACCGTGCTTGCCGGCGCGACGCGCGCCATTGCCGAGGATCCGGAAGCTGAAGTGGTGTTCGCCTCCGATGCCAGCGGCCAGTCGCCGGGCAAGATCGCAAGGGTGGTTTCGCCCGGGCCCGGCCTTGAGCCGCGACTGATCGCCGAGGCGCGCGGCGCTGCGGACGCGCTGGCGTTGAGGCTCAAGCATCATGATCCGAAACTCCACGCCTCCCGCGCGCCCGTCGGCGACAGCGACGCGCGAGAGGTGTTCGACGCCCTGGAACAGGCGCGCGTCGAGGCATTGGGTGCGCGATCGATGGAGGGCATTCGAGCCAATCTCGGCGATCTGGCCGAAGCTCGAGTCCGCCTCGACGCCATCACCCGAGCCAGGACCGCAGAAGAGGTTCCGCTGGCCACCGCCGTCGGGCTGATGGCGCGCCAGCGGTTGACCGGAGAGGAGCCGCCCAAGGCGGCGCGTCCGGGCCTCGACCTGGTCGCCCAATGGATCGAGGAGAAGGCCGGCGCCGAGCTCGACGCCCTGGCGCTGACGATCGATGACCAGGCATCCTTCGCCACTCTATCGCGCCGGTTGCTTGAAGACCTGGACCTGGCGGTTGACGAGCCTTCCGACCAGGAACCGGAGGAAGGCGGCGACGAGGGTCAAGGCGAGGACGAGGGTCCCGACGAGGCTGACGATGCCGAAACGGAGGGGGCCGACGCCGGCGGCGAAATGGAAATGCGTTCCGAGGAATCGGAGCAGGACGAGGGCGAGGACGAGAGCGCCGACAGCGAAGCCGATACCGAGGAAGGCGAGGCGACCAGCGCCCAGGAAGGAGCCGACCAGGCGCGGGCCAATGCGCTCCGTCGCAACTGGCCCGACGAGCCGATTACCGATTACCGCCCGTACAGCACGCGGTTCGATGAGCTGATTGCTGCCGCCGAACTGTGCGATGAAGAGGAACTAGGCCGGCTCCGGGCCTATCTGGATCAGCAGATGACGAGCCTGGGCGGGGTCGTCACGCGTCTCGCCAATCGCCTGCAGCGGCGGCTGATGGCCCAGCAGGCGCGCAGCTGGGACTTCGACCAGGAGGAGGGCATGCTGGACGCGGCTCGGCTGGCACGCGTAATTACATCGCCCGGGCACTCGCTGAGCTACAAGATAGAGCGCGAAACCGAGTTCAAGGACACGGTCGTCAGCCTGTTGATCGACAATTCGGGCTCGATGCGGGGCCGTCCGATCTCGATTGCCGCGACCTGCGCCGACGTGCTTGCCCGGACTCTGGAGCGGTGCGGCGTCTCGACCGAGATTCTCGGCTTTACGACGCGCGGCTGGAAAGGCGGCCAGAGCCGCGAGCAATGGCTGTCGGAAGGGCGTCCGCCGCATCCCGGGCGTCTCAACGACCTTCGTCACATCATCTACAAGCGCGCCGACGAGCCCTATCGGCATGCTCGGAAGAGCCTTGGGCTGATGATGCGGGAAGGCCTGCTCAAGGAGAATATCGACGGCGAGGCGCTGCTTTGGGCGCACAGCCGCCTGTTGGCACGGCCCGAGGAGAGGCGAATTCTGCTGGTCATCAGCGACGGGGCTCCGGTCGACGATTCGACGGCTTCCGCCAATGGCGGAACCTATCTGGAACGGCATTTGCGGCAGGTGATCGGCTGGATCGAAGGACGTTCGAACATTGAGCTCGCCGCGATCGGCATCGGCCACGACGTCACGCGCTATTACACGCGCGCCGTGACGATCATGGACGCCGAACAGCTTGGCGGCGCTCTGATCGAGCAGCTCGCGGCCTTGTTCGAAAAACATTGATGCGGGAAAAAAATTGGGCCCGGAGTATTTACGCACTCCGGGCCCCCCTCGTTACGCGACGCGAGGGATTTCAGTTCGCCGTTGCCGGCGAGAGACGAGGAAAAAGGGGGAAACCTCGTCCATGAGCGACCTTATGCCTGATTCGCAGTTGAACGAGGCTGAACGGGGCTTGCAGCATTCATTAAGGAATACGTGTATTTTCAATGGCTTGCTGATGGCCATCACAGTCGCCGCGGCCTATGTCCCAATGCGCGAACTGCCCGATCGCCGGCCGATGCCGGCGGTGCGGATTCCCCTCACCTATCTCCCGGTCCATCTGGCCCCCGTGGCTGGGCCCTTTCGTCTGGTTGGCGCCTGGCGGCTGCGTGCCATTGATCGTCGCTTCGGCGGACTTTCTGCGCTTGCTATCGATCGGGGTCGGTTCGTCGCCGTCAGCGATCTTGGCGCCGCGATGCGCTTTGATTTGCCGGGCAGCGCCCAACCTTCGGCCGACATCCGGGATCTGCGGGAAGGGCCGGGGCCCTGGGGCAAGAAATGGTCGCGCGATGCCGAATCGCTTGCGCCGGACCCCAAGGGACGCGGCTGGTGGGTCGGCTATGAGCAGCGCCACTCCTTGTGGCTTTACGATCGCGAATTGAGGCGGGCGCTTGCAGGCATCAGCCTCAATCGTGGCGACTGGTGGGATAATCGTGGAGCCGAGGCATTGATCGCGGACGGCGATGACTTGCTGGTTCTGGCTGAAAACGGCCGCGACGCCATGCGCGTCGGCCCCTCGGGAGCTTCGCGGCTATCATTGAATGCAGGCGCCGACGTTGCTGAGGCGGCCCGCGCGCCCGATGGCGGCATCTGGCTGCTGCTGCGCTCCAGGGGCCTAAGCGGAATCAACCAAGAATTAGCTCCGATGATTCGGACCGGCGCAGGATTGGGTGTGGGTCAGGGCTTTCCGGTGCCCAAAGGCGCGCTCGACAATTTCGAGGGGATGGCGATCGTTCCGCTGTCCGACGGTCGATGGCGCTTCTGGCTGGTCAGCGACGATGGTCACCGGCTGATGGCGCGAACCCTGTTGGTGGCGCTCGATTATGTGCCGCCCGCCAGACACGACAAAAGCCCGGCGACCGGCGCCGGGCTTTCGAAATTGCCGTAACGACGCAGCGGTTAGGCCGCGGCCTTGGCCTTTTTCGCGATCTCGCGCTTGAGCTTGGCGACCCGCGGCGAAAGCTTGTCCTCGCTGGTCTTGGTAAGCCAGTTGTCGAGGCCGCCGACATGCTCGACCGAGCGCAGCCCATGCGTCGAGACGCGAAGCTTGATGCTCTTTTCAAGCGCTTCCGAGATCAGCGTCACGTTCTGCAGGTTGGGCAGGAACGTCCGCTTGGTCTTGTTGTTGGCGTGGGAAACATTGTTGCCCACCTGCCGGCCCTTGCCGGTCAGCTCGCAAACCCGCGACATCGGTCACATCCTAATCTGAAATGGGCACTTGAATGCGCCCGGAAAGCGCCGCCCGATACTAGGGGCGGGGGCATCCGTCAACCTGCGCAACATGCCGGCGAGCAACCTGCCGCGATGATGAAGCGTTCATCTATTCTGGTCATCCGTTGCCGGAGGAGATGTACATGAGAGCCGTCCTGCTGATCCTGATACTGGGCGTCGTGGTGCTGATCGCCCTCTTCGCCAGCGGTCTCGTCGATGTTTCTCAGACCCGCGAAGCCCGGGCGCCTCAGGTCGAGGCCGTCGATGGCTCGATTCGTGCCCAGGCCGGTCAGTCGCCCGCATTTGAGGTGCAAACCGGTTCGGTGGAAGTCGGAACGCGCGAAGCCAATGTCGCTGTTCCAAAGGTTGAGGTAAAACCAGGCCAGACCAAGGTGAAAGTTCCAAGCGTGGAAGTTCGCCAGGCTGAGGAGGCTCAAGGCAACGCCGCCAACTGATAAGCTGTTGTCTCGCCTAGCAGGCATGACAAGCGCGCCGTCTGACGGTAGCGCACGGCCGGTAATGTCCTTTCCACTGCCTTCTCCGATGCGCCGCGCGCTGGACCTTGCCGAGGTCGCGGCGGAGGCAGGCGAGGTGCCGGTCGGGGCGGTGATCACTCTCGGCGACGAAATCATCGCGGAGGCGCGAAATGCGATGCGCGGCAATCTCGATCCGACTGCCCACGCGGAAATGGTGGCCATTCGGCACGCTGCCACTCGTCTCGGCCGGCCAAGGCTGGACGGCTGTACCTTGTGGGTCACGCTAGAGCCTTGTGCCATGTGCGCGGCCGCCATCGCCCTTTCGCGGATCGACGGACTTCGGTTCGCCGCCGAAGACCCGAAGGGCGGGGGAGTGGTGAACGGCCCCAGATTCTTCGCTCAGCCGACCTGTCATCATCGGCCCGACGTGCTGGGCGGGATCGGAGAGGAGGAAGCCGCGGCGCAGCTTCGTTCCTTTTTTGAAGCGCGCCGTAGCTAGGCGCCGGGTCAGTATCCCGGCTGGGTAACCGGCACGACCTTGATCTCGACGCGGCGATTCTCGGACCTGCCAATGTCGGTATCGTTGGATGCGATCGGCTGGCTTTCGCCATAGCCGCGGATGCCCATCCGGGCCCGGGCCACTCCGTGAGTGCTGAGATAATCGGACACCGATTGGGCGCGCCGCTCGGAGAGCGCCTGGTTATATTCGTCGCTGCCCGTTGAATCGGTGTGGCCCAGCACGTCGACGTAGGTCTGGTTATAGCTGGAAAGTGTCTGTGCTACCTGGTCGAGGGTCGGCTGGAATTGCGGTTGGATGTCGTAACGATCGACCGGGAAAGTAATGCCTGCCGGCATGCGCAACACCAGTTCGTCACCCTGGCGGAAAACATCGACGCCCGTGCCGGCAGTCTGCCGGCGAAGTTCGGCCTCCTGCTGGTCCATGTAGTTACCGACCACGCCGCCCGCGAGCGCGCCAATTCCGACGCCGATCACCTTGGCGTTGCGGTCATGATCGCCGCCAATCACGTCGCCCAGCAGATATCCGCTCAACGCACCCACGCCGATGCCGACCGCGGTCCGGTTGATCGTCTGTTGCCCCGTGTAGGGATCGGTTGTGCAGGCGGCAGTCAGCAGAAGCGCCGCCGAAACCGCACTCGCGTAAATTGTAGTTGGGCGACGCATGCTAAAATCTCCGAATTTCGGGCCGGATCGATCGCGCGATGGAACGGCATCTGCCGGCAGTGGTTCCGCAGCCATATCGATCGGGTGCTTGCCCCAACATGAATTTGACGGCATGGAATTTGCCTAACCTATGAGCGACGCGCTCCTGCCCTTCCCCTGGTTCGACCTGGTCCTGATCCTCGCGCTGATCGCGATCAACGGGATGTTGTCGATGAGCGAGCTGGCAATCGTCTCGGCCCGAGAAGCGCGATTGAAGGCGATGGCCAAGTCGGGCTCCCACGGGGCCAAATGCGCTCTGGACCTTGCTGCGGAGCCGGGACGTTTCCTGTCGACGGTTCAGATAGGCATTACGCTCATCGGCATCCTTGCCGGCGCCTACTCAGGGGCCAGCCTGGGCAAGCCCGTGGGGCAGAGGCTGGCGCTAGTCGGGCTCGACGCGGAAACTGCCCAGACGGTCGGATTCAGTCTGGTGATTGTCGTCACCACCTATTTCAGCCTGGTGATCGGGGAGCTGGTCCCGAAACAATTCGCACTGCGCAATCCCGAGGCGATCGCAGCGATTGTCGCACGACCGATGGGTTGGCTGAGCAAAATCACCTCACCATTCGTTTGGCTGCTGGACCAGACCAGCGCACTCATCTTCAGGCTGCTCGGCCTGAATCGCGAAGCGAAGAATGTCGTTACCGCCGAAGAGCTCCAGCTAGTGGTTGCGGAGGCGCAAACCGCCGGCGTGCTCGAGGAGAGCGAGCGGGCGATCATTTCGGGGATCGTGCGCTTGGCCGACCGGCCGGTCCGCGAAGTCATGACTCCGCGAACCGACATCGACTGGATCGATATTCGCTGCACTCGTGCGGAAATCAGGAGGGCCTTGTCCCAAACGCCCCACAGCCGCCTTCCTGTCGCGGAAGGGTCGGTCGACAATATCGTCGGGGTCGTTTCCACGAGGGAGATGCTGACCGCACTGCTTGACGGCGAAGACCTCAACCTGAGGTCGCTTACCCGCAGTGCGCCGGTCATCCCGGACCTGATGGACGCGATGGATGCGCTGGCAGTGCTTCGTTCGGCCGAGGTACCACTGGCGCTGGTCCACGACGAATATGGCCATCTCGACGGCATTGTAACTCCTGGCTCCCTCCTGTCTGCGTTGGCAGGGGCGTTCAAGCATGACCTCGAGGTCGGCGAAGAGCCTCCCTGCGTCGAGCGGGAGGATGGAAGCTGGCTGGTATCTGGTTCGGCCAATGCCGACGTCTTGTCCGATCGCATCGGCGTCTCCATGCCGGGCGATCGAGACTATGCGACCGTTGCCGGCTTTGCGCTGTCGGTGCTCAGGAAGATCCCGGAGACGGGCGAGACGTTCAAGTTTGACGGCTACCGCTTCGAAGTGGTCGACATGGACGGACGCAAGATCGACAAGTTGCTGGTTAGCCGGCCTCGCCGCCGGAAGGCGGAACAGGAAGCGGAAAGCGAAAGCCGGTCGTCCTGAGCGCTTAAAGCTTCCCGAACTTGCTTTCGTATCCGCCGATGTCGCCGCGGGCGAGATAGTCGGCCTGCTCGATGATTCGATCCCGCTCCAGGCGTCCGGCAAACGCCCCAAGCTGCGGGTCGATCTTTTCGATATCGATGTAGGTCAAGCGCGCAAGCTCGTCGTAGCGCCGGAAGCCGAGGCCGTTCAGGGCCTGCTCGAACTTGGGCCCTACGCCCTTCAGCCGCGTAAGGTCGTCTCGGTTCTCACCGTGGGCCAGTTCCCTATGCACCGGAGCCCCGATGATCTCGCCGACGACGTCGCTGGTCGCTGCTGCGGCTTCGCCGTCCAGGCCTCGCCCTTCGGCTTCGGGCTTCGGATTGTGCATGTGCGGGCGGAGCGGAGTTCTGTCGGACAATTGAACGCGCTGTCTCGGGCGGAGCAGCAGGAAGGCGATCAGTGCAAGGACGATGATCGCGATGATGATGAGCGGAAGATTTTGTTGAAGGTCCATCACCAACTCCACTGCGCGTTATAACGACGCCGCAATTCGATCAAATAAGCCAACAGCAGCCCGAGGCCAAAGCTGATAAGCGCCGCAAGTTCCACTTCGGCAAGCAATGGAAGAATGAAACTGCCGCTTGTTTCAGTCCAGTGGACCTCTCCGACGCCCGGGACGTCGTTCAGAATGCGGACGAGCTCCGACCGCTGAAAGTCGTCG
>DASTVY010000333.1:0-2662 GCA_035758865.1 Sphingomicrobium sp.
GGCAGATGCGGACGCCTTTGACATCTTCAGGCGGAAGCGCCGGAAAATTCACGTTGATGAGGCTGCCCGGCGCCATGTCCATGTCGATGATGGGCGCCAGCGCCTTCTCTGCCCAGGCCTCGGCGGCGGCGAACGGGACGGTGTCTCCCATCCCTTCGCGTGAATAAGCCTGACTGAGCGCGATCGACCGGACTCCGGCCAGCGCTCCCTCCATCGCCGCCGAAACCGTGCCCGAGTAGGTCACGTCTTCGGCAAGGTTCGCGCCCCGATTGATCCCCGAAAGGATTAGGTCCGGCGGCGAGTCCTTCATAATGTGCGCCAGCGCCATCATCACGGCGTCGGTCGGCGTGCCGGTCACGGAAAAGCGGCGATTGTCATGGCGTCGGACGCGCACCGGCTGGGTCAGCGTCAGCGAGTGCCCGGCTCCGGACTGCTCCTCCGTCGGGGCAACAACCCAAATGTCGTCGGAGAATCGCCGTGCGACGGTTTCCAGAAGGTCGAGCCCGCGGGCATTGATGCCGTCGTCATTGGTCAGAAGAATCCGCATGGCGGCTGGCTATGGGCGAGCCGCGCGCAAGCCGCAACAGGCTGCTAATGCGCTAATTCGGCAACAGAATTGCCATTTATTCACTTGTCGTTTGACAGTTCTTGTTAAGGCGAAGCCGCTTATTTATAGCGCCAGTGGGGGTAAACCGACTGAGTCCGGGTGCTAAGTCCCGGGAAAGTCGACCTAATCCGCCCCGGCTGTACCGGTGCCCCGTTGCAGCCAGCGGCGGGCGCATACGGGGGTGTCCGGCAAGCTCGGGGGAGCATGGCCGGCCGAGCTGGGAGGGGTTCAATGGCTACTGCTCTTGTCGACCTGTACGGCGGTCAACCGGTTCCGTTCGATCGCATCATTCTCACCGAAGACTATCGTCCATCCGATGACGAAGAGTTCATGTGCGACCTGCACCGGGCCTACTTCCTCCGGAAGCTGAAGGCCTGGAAGGAAGATATCGTCGAGGAATCGCGCCAGACCATGGCGCAGCTTCAGGTCGACTCGCTTCGTGAGCCGGACCTCGCCGACCGCGCGTCGAGCGAAACGGACTGGGGCATCGAACTCCGCACCCGCGACCGCCAGCGCAAGCTGATCGCCAAGATCGATTCGGCGATGCGCCGCCTCTACGAAGGCGAATATGGCTATTGCGAAGTGACCGGCGATCCGATCTCGCTGGCTCGCCTGGAGGCCCGGCCGATCGCAACAATGACTCTGGAGGCGCAGGAGCGCCACGAGCGGATCGAGAAAGTTTCGCGGGACGACTGATTGCCGTCCCGCGGAAGGGCCGTTTCCTAGTGGAAATGGCCGGCCAGTTCGTCCTTGAGTCTCAGCTTCTCTTTCTTGAGCTCATGAAGCTTGATCATGTCGGGGAGCGGACGGTGCTCTTCCTCGTCGATTTGCGCCGCGAGGTTGGCGTGCTGAGATGTGAGCTCCTCGACATGGGCCTTGTCCATCGGTGCCATTCCTTTCCTTGAATGCGTCTGAACAGCGTCGGCAGTAAAACACTTTTCTGACCCTTTGTCGCGTAGTCTGGGCGTCCATCCGCCCGACTGGAGTCGCGGCTCATCGCGGCCTACGGGCAATGATGTTAAGGACCGGGTGGGATAGTTACGAAGCGAATGAACGACACGTATCAGGAAGAGATCGATGCGATGAAGGCGGAGCATCGGCGCCTCGATGAAGAGATCATCGCCCTCTCCGCGCAGCCTCTCACGGACCAGCTGGAAGTCGCGCGGCTCAAGCGCCGCAAGCTGATGCTGAAGGACCGGATCCAGCTGATGATCGATCAACATACCCCCGACATCATCGCCTGACCTGTCCCGCGAAGAGACTTCATGATCCGATTTCGCGTCTCACCGGGATTTTCGAACGTTTTCAGCAGACATGAACAATGGCACTGAGTGCGAGATGGACGATTCGATCAATCCACCGTCCGAAGCGCGGATCACCTCGAGGCTGATCGACAGCCTCTACACCGAGGCGATGCTGCTTGCGGACGAGGCTCGGTCCTATTTCGACGATGCGGGGCGCGGCGACCGAGTTTCGCTCGAACCCTTTGTCCGAGTCGGATTCGCCTGCGAATCCCTCAAGGTCACGACCCGGATCATGCACATTGTCGCCTGGCTACTGACCCAGCGGGCGATCGAGACGGGCGAAATACCCGGCCAGGAAGGGCGCCGGCCCGAACGTCGCCTTGGCCATGCCGGTGACAGCGATCCTGAACTGGTCGCGAAGCTTCCTCCCGCAGCGCAACGGCTGATCGAGGCCAGCGGCGAGCTCTATGCGCGGATCAAGCGCATCGACGAGGGGGTCGTCATGGAGGAGCCGGTCGCAAGCCCTGCCCGCGCGCTGATGGGCCGGCTGGAACGCGGCCTCGGTGGGAATCTCGGCTGACCGACGCTAATCTGCGCTCGATGCGCAGCTTCACCTTCCATCCCGGACCGCGGCTGATCGCCGGCGCCGGCAAATCGACGATAATCGCCGATCTGCTGCCCGAGGGCCCTGTGCTCTTCGTGACGGATGAGCAGCTCGTTGGACTCGGACTCGTCGATTCCTGCCTGCGGGCGCTAGAAGCATCGGCCCAGCCCGCCACGGTTTTCGATCATGTCGAAGCGGACCCCTCTC
>DASTVY010000148.1:0-9432 GCA_035758865.1 Sphingomicrobium sp.
CATCGGCACATGGTCGGCCTCGTCGAGCCGCTTGACGGTGGCGAGGAATTGCATGTCGACGCAGTGGCGGGAGATCTGCTCGCGGGTTTCCGGCGTATCGGGATACAAAAGCGCGGTGCCATTGTTTCGGCCCACGCCTGGCACATAGCGATGTTCGACAATGAGCTCGCGGCCGGCGGGGAAGCGCTGAGTCCACCACCAGATCTGCGTGACTGTCCAGCGCGGGGCCAGGCCGTGACCTCCATTATCCCACTGCTGGTCTTCGACCAGGCCAAGCGAAAGCAGCTGCCGTTTAACGGCTGCGGGCAAGCGATCCAGCGCGGGGATGATATCATCCTTCTCGCCACGGCCGGGGGTGATCGGAACGCGGAGCCGGTTGAGCAGTGCGGTATGATCCTGGTCCTTGAAGAAGGCCTTGCGCTCGATCCGGGCAGTTACGGGCTTGCCGTCCACAATTGTCCGGAAATCTGACGGGAAGGCCACATCGCCCCATCCCTGATAGCTACTCTCCAGATCATTCTCCGGCGCCGGAAAGGCGACGATCGTCTCGACATCGGCGGCCGTTCGGTTGCGGAACACATAACGGACACGGATTTCGTCAACTGAGATGAACAGATCTTCGGAGACCATGTCGATCGCATCGCTGCGCTGCAGCTCCAGCCCGCCCGCGCCCTGACTCGCAACCGTATCGTTGGCGAGCGCCGAGGTTGCCATCAGCAACGCTGCCCAGAGTTGGACGATGCTCCGCATAAGCCGACCTCCGTAGAAGCCTCTATGACGGAACAGCTGTCGAAATAAAAAGGGCGCCGGATCGCTCCGACGCCCCTCCTTGTCTCGTAGGCTAAAAAGCTTACGCCGCTTTGGGCAACGCTGCCTTGGCTTGAGCGATGATCGCGCTGAACGCTTCCGCTTCGTGCATCGCAATGTCGGCCAGGACCTTCCGGTCGAGGTCGATATTGGCGAGCTTCAGCGCGTGCATGAACTGGCCGTAGGTCAGCCCTTCGGCGCGAACCGCCGCGTTGATGCGCTGGATCCACAGGGCGCGGAAGCTCCGCTTCTTCACCTTGCGGTCGCGATAGGCGTATTGCCCGGCCTTCTCGACGGCCTGGCGGGCGATACGGATCGTGTTCTTGCGACGGCCGTAATAGCCCTTCGCATTTTCCAGGATCCGCTTGTGCTTGGCGCGGGTGGTAACGCCGCGTTTGATGCGTGCCATGGTCTATCCGCTCCTTACTTGAGGCCGTACGGCGCCCAGGCCATCACGCGTGCCTTATCGGCGTCTGCGAGGACCTCGGTGCCACGGTTCTGGCGGATGTATTTGGCGTTGTGGCTGATCAGCCGGTGGCGCTTGCCGGCCACGCCATGCTTGATCTTGCCGGTTGCCGTGAGCTTGAAGCGCTTTTTGACGCCGCTCTTGGTCTTTAGCTTGGGCATTTTCGTCTCCTTGTTGCCCCACTGGGGCGACGTTATCGAACTGCCACGGCAGCCCTTACTGGCCGGGCCGTTCGTTTTTCCAACTATCTGGAATGCGCGGGGCCTATAAGGGCAGACTGCGGCCATGGCAAGGAACGAGTCGAATGGACGATCTTGAACTCCAGGAGCCGGAAGGCGGACTGACGGCGCATCTCGCCATTGGCGGAGGACGCGCGGCTGAAGCGGTAGAATTCTACAAGAAGGCGTTCGGAGCCGAGGAGCTGATGCGTCACCCGGCCGACGACGGTCGCCTGATGCACGTCCATTTGAGAGTCAACGGATCCTCGCTGATGATGCACGACCATTTTGCCGAGCATCATGGCGGCGCGGAATTGCCTGAGCCGTCTGGAGTGATGCTTCACCTGCAGGTCCACGACGCCGATGCCTGGTGGAATCGTGCGATCGAGGCGGGAGGAAAGGTGGTGGTAGAGTTGGCCGACCAGTTCTGGGGCGATCGATACGGACAGCTTAAGGACCCGTTCGGCCATATCTGGTCGATCGGCGCGCCGAGCCAGGCGCCGCAGGAATAGGGAGTCATGAATTTGGGGGTCGAGCCAAAGATTCGAGCATTTTTCGACGAGCCGACCAACACCGTCACCTACCTTGTCTGGGATCCGGACAGCCGCCGAGGGGTCGCGATCGACCCGGTGCTGGATTTCGATCCGGCAAGCGGGGAGGTGGATGATGGCTCGGTCGCCGAGCTTCTGGCGGCGGCGGAAGAGGAGGGCGTCATCATCGATTGGGTGCTCGAAACCCATATCCATGCCGACCACCTTTCTGGAGCGCCCCTGATCAAGGCACGAACCGACGCGAAGATCGCGATCGGCGAGCATGTTCGCGACGTTCAGAACATTTTTCGTCCCATTTTCGGTGCCGAGGATGTGAAAGCGGAAGGCGGTGATTTCGACCGGCTGCTGAAAGATGGCGAGCGGATCGAGGTCGGCGGCCTCTCCATCGAGGTCATCCATACGCCCGGGCACACGCCTGCCTGCGTCAGCTACCGCATCGGAGACGCGGTGTTCGTGGGCGATACATTATTTATGCCCGACTATGGTACCGCGCGGACCGATTTTCCGGGCGGCGATGCCCGCTCCCTTTTCCGCTCGATCCATAAGCTACTGTCACTGCCGCCCGAAACGCGGCTGTTCATGTGCCATGACTATAAGGCCCCCGGCCGCGACCATTTCGCCTGGGAGACGACGGTTGGCGAGGAACTGCGGGGCAACCGCCATGTGCATGAGGGCGTGGAGGAAGAGGAGTTCGTCACCATGCGCGAGGAACGCGACCGCACGCTGTGCACCCCGCGGCTTCTGATCCCTTCGATCCAGGTGAACATGCGCGCCGGCCGATTTCCACCGGCCGACGAACATGGCGTGCGCTACCTTCGGGTTCCGGTAACACTGAAGGCAGGCTCCAGTCCGCGCGCCATTAGCTAGCTTGCGATCCCGGAATTTCCCCGATTGCCTCATGCAACACTGGTCATGAAAAATGACATCAGCCGCAGCCAATGGCTGACATTAAGCGGCGCCGCCGTGTAAGCTGCGTGTTGCCGCTAAGTGCGGACAGGGGGTTAAATGCGTATCGACTGCGCGATTGACGCGCCGGAAGCGGTTACGGCCGACGTGGCCATTGTTGGATCGGGCGCTGCGGGGCAGGCGGCCGCACGGCGCCTTCTGGCCCATGGCCACAGTGTGGTGCTGCTTGAAAGCGGCGGCTTCGACCATGACGAAGCCTCGGCCGACCTCAACCGCGGATCCATCGTCGGTCAGGACTACCATCCCCTGGAGCATAGCAGGCTGCGCTTTTTTGGCGGCACGACCGCGATCTGGGGTGGCCGCGTTGCGGAGTTCGACGCCATCGACTTCGAACGCCGGGATTGGGTGCAGGGCAGCGGCTGGCCGATCGGACCAAACGACATCCACGCCTTTCTTGGCGAAGCTCGGGCATTGCTTGGCGTTGACGCGGTCGACGTCGCCCGCCTGCCGCGTCCGCCCCTGCTCCAGCGCCTGTCGAGCGAGGAGCTGGCCGTCCGTTGGTGGAGCTTCGATCCCGTCTTCGATCGCTTCACCATCGATCGCGGCCTCGACCTCGACGAGGCGCCGCGCTGCACCCTGATGATCCATGCCACGGTGCGCGAAGTGATGATCGCCGACGACAAGGGCTCGATCGAACGGCTCGATGTCCGAACGCCGTCCGGCCGGAAGATCGACGTTCGGGCGCGCCACTATGTGCTGGCCGCGGGCGGCATCGAAAATCCACGCATCCTGCTCGCGTCCAATTCCGTCGTTCAGCATGGCATCGGCAATGCCTATGACCTGGTCGGACGATATTTCATGGAGCATCCCCACGCCCGCGGCGGGCGCATTGTCGGCAATGCCGAATGGCGCTGGCTTTCGGCATTTGCCAAGCGGCGGCATAACGGGATCGAGGTTTCGCCGTCCATCACGCCGGCCGAATCGCTGCAGCGCCGCGAAGGGCTTCTCAATTCGGCGCTGACCGTTGCCGTCCGTCAGCCGGCGGGCGGCAGCTATTCGCTGGCCAAGCGTGCCTATCTGCACGTCAAGCACCGAACCGCCCCGACTCGCACCGGACGGTCGATGTGGAAAGCCACCAAACAGCTGGTGCGCGGCTACACCGGCCTTACCGGTCCACTCCATCCATGGGTCATGAAGCGGCTGAGCGGGCTTGATCTCGCCCTGGTCATCCGGGGCGAGCAGGCGCCGAACCCCGACAGCCGGGTCCTGCTTAGCGGCGAACGGGATGCGCTCGGAATGCCCCGGGTCGCGCTGGACTGGCGGCTATCCTCAATCGACGTGGACAGCGTAATTGGTCTTGTGTCTGCCCTGGATCGGGAATCCCGGCGGCTCGGTCTCGGTGCGGTCGAACCGGCGGGCTGGCTTGCTGAGCCCGAAAAGCGCTGGGTCAGCGACGAGCTGGTCAGCGCCCACCCGATCGGCGGATTCCATCACATGGGCACCACTCGGATGTCCGCCGATCCGCGCCGCGGCGTTACCGACGGCTGGGGCCGGGTCCATGGCCTTCCCAACCTGCACATAGCCGGAAGCTCGCTCTTCCCGACGGGAGGCTGGGCCAACCCCACGCTAACCATCCTGGCGCTGACGTTGCGGACCGCCGACCGGATTTCCAGCGAGCTGCGATCGGCCAGGTCCGGCTTCGTCGCGCGCGATACGGGCTCGACGACCGGATAGGATTGCCGCTGCGTCAGAGGCGCCGCGCCTCATGCTCCGAGATGACGGCCCGGGTCACCGCTTGCATCAAATCCTGCGAAGCACCGTCCGACTTGTTGGGAACGGTCATGATCGCCATTGCATAGCCGGTCCCGTCCGGCGCGGTCAGGATGCCGATGTCGTTGATTCCCCCGACGCGGCCCTGGAAATTCTGACCGGTGCCGGTCTTGTGGCTCCATTTCCAGCCTGGCTTCAGCGCTGCTCGGACGCGCATCGCACCGGTCTTGGTCGATGCCATCGTCGAAAGCAGGCGCTGCGTCGAAGCCGGCGAAAGCAGTTCGCCGCGCTTCAACCGGGCAAGCGCCTGGGCGACCGAATGTGGTGCTGCACCATCATAGGGATCGGACACGTAGCGTTCGAAGGATGCTCTTCGCACAGACGTCGGGAGGGCATTGCGCGCCTTGTAGAAGGAGTCGCCGACAGAATAGCTTTGGCTCCAGATTAAGCCCGCGATTCGCGATTGGAGCGCCCGCTCTCCTTCATAGAAGCGGATCGAGCCAAGCTTCTTGGCTTCGATCATGTCGCGCACCGCCTGCGGCCCGCCCACCGAGCGCATCAGCTTGTCGTTGGCGGTATTGTCGCTTTCGGTGATGGCCGTGAACAGCAGGTTGCCCAGCGTGGTGGTGTGACCGCCATTGCCGAGCACCTTGGCGCTGATCGGCTGGTGAAACAGCGTCAGGTCATTGCGGCCCAGAGTGACTCGATCGTTGAGGCTGACTCGGCCCTTGTCGACCGCGTCCATGGCGGTAATCGCAACCCACAGCTTGGAACAGCTCTGCTGCGGGAAGAGCGCAGTGCTGTTGTAATCGGCCTGCCAGCTGTCCTTGATGGAATAAACGGAAATGCCGGCCTTGCCGTTGAACGACCGGCCAAGCGTATTCAATCGATTGCGCAAGGATGCTGGGGCGATCCGCGGCGGCAATTGCGCCGGAGACGGCTGGCTCCTTGCAATGGCTTCGGGAAGGGGCGCCAACGGATCGGATGCCACCTGTTGGGCAGGGGCCAGTCCCGTAATCGTCGCAATGCCCGCACCCATCCACAACCGGCCGATTAGCGACGTCATGACTTCAATTGCCCCCATTAAAATCGGTAATTTGCCAATGCCTTAGTTCAGGCCTGCTGAACCGAAGCTTTCGTCCCAGAATCGCAAATCAGCGGAGTCTTGCCAACCCCCTCAGGCGCCGGTTGCAGTCGAAATTGCAATCGCGGGCCCGCCAAGTAGCGCCGCCGATTCTATCTCGTCCAGTGCGCGATGCGCTGCAATGTAGCGGCGGGCACGGGCAATCCACTGGGTGGCATTGGCGGAACCGGGAAGGCGCATCGTTTCCGCCAGTGCGGCGTCGACCTGGCCGGCCTCCAGCCTGGACAGAGCTCGGGCATAACGGGCTTGCGGCTGGGGCGATGGCATGTCGGCACGATGGAAGGATACGACCGAGCCCAGTTCACGGCGAAATCCGTCCCACCAACCCTCTTCCGGTCCCCCGCGTCGGAGGGTCGGCCCAAGAGCCTGATATTCAGCAATCAGGCTGTCCAGTCGCACCGGATCGCGCGAGGCTGTGACGATCGTTGCAACCGCTGCCTGGTGCTGGCCGGCAAAGCGCTGCATCAACAGCGGCTCTAGATAGCCCAGCGCAACACCCCGATCGATCGCCCGCCGTGCCGCAAAGGCAACCAGCAAGGCATCCGCCCGTCCGGCAGAACCGGCTGCCGCCTCGGCTTGGCCTTCGATCGCCGCCAGCCTGGATTCCAAAGTCGAAATGCGTGCCGCGTCGGCCGCGGTCAGCGTCTCGGCCGCTTGCACGGCGGGTTGTGCCGGTGCGGATGGCTGGCGGACGATTTGCAGGGGTTGGCGCGGCCCAATGCCCAGGAAGCGCGCGCCGGCATCCCATCGCGACAGGCCCCATGTGGCGAGCGCGGCTCCGACCAGAAGGAGCAGCGCGCCCCAGGCAAACCGAGCGGTCCAGGAGGAGCCATGTCGATATTGGCCAGCGGTCATTGATCGGATTTGTGGCACAGGCTGGCGGCAAGGGCCAGCAGGCTCTTGTCGTTGGGCTCCTTGGCGACTGCAACCTCCTGCCAGCCGGCCCCGACGGCGGAAGCTGCGGCCTTGCTGATTGCAGCGATGATCGTCGAAGCTCGCTCCTTGGCCAGTTCGCCAAGTCTTGTGGCGGCGCGGGGGCTGTGGACCGCTACGACCAGGCCGGAAAGCCGTGGCAGGCCCGGATCGGCAAACGGCATGGCACGATAGGTGATCCGGCGCTCGATTTGTCTGGTGTCCGTTGGGTGATGGTCTTCACCGGCCAGGTGGAGCAGGCGAACCGTCGACGGCAATTCCGCAAGCAGGTCAGCGACATTTCCGGAGCCGACCGTTTCGACCCGGAGGCCCGCCTTCTGCGCTGCCAGGGCAGTTGATTGCCCGACGGCGTGGACCGGCAATGATCTGATCTGGTCGAGCTGCGCACCGGCGCAACGGACCGCATTGGCGCTGGTCATCAAAAGCGCGTCGAATTGTGCAGCGTCTGGTGCGGCCCATTCGACAGGCTCTATGCGAAACAGCGGACAGCACAGCACTTCCAGGCCCTGCGCCCGGGCGCGTTCTGCGCTGGCCGACAGGCCCGGCTCGGGCCGAAGCAGCAAGAGCTTCCTCACCGGCCCGCGAACAGGTTGCGGATCGATGCAGGCGCCTCGGCAAGCATCCGGCGCGCGAGCTCGGCGGGCGTATCGAGGTCTCCGATCGGAAACCGAATGGCTTCGGCCAGGTGATCGCGCCCGTCTTCGCTCAGCAGCTGGCACGCAAAAGCGATGTCGCTTCCTTCGACCCGGGCATATGCGGCAACCGGCGAATGGCAGGTTCCACCAAGGGCGCGCGTAAATGCCCGCTCGGAAAGAACGGCCTGGCGGGTCTCGCTGTGGTCGATCGCCTTCAGCAACTCCGCCGTCGTGGCGTCATCGGCGCGGCATTCGATCCCAATCGCTCCCTGCGCCGGTGCCGGAATCATATGATCCAAATCTATCGGCGCGCCGACATCCGGTCGACGAAGGCGATCGAGCCCGGCCGCAGCAAGCAAGGTGGCATCGACCTCGCCAGCTTCGCGCTTCGCCAGGCGGGTATCGACATTGCCGCGGATCGAAACAATCTCCAGGTCGGGCCGCAGCCGTTTGAGTTGGGCAGCGCGGCGCGGCGAACTCGTGCCGACGCGCGCGCCTTGCGGGATTTCGGCGATCGATGCTGCGCCGATCAGCCGGTCGCGAACGTCCCCACGCGGGAGCATCGCCGCGATCCGAAGCTCATCTGGACGCTCGCTTTCCACGTCCTTCATCGAATGGACCGAGCAATCGGTTTCGCCCGCCAGCAGGGCAAGGTCGAGCTCCTTGGTCCACAGTGCCTTTCCGCCGACGTCCGCCAATGGCCGGTCCTGGATCCGGTCGCCGCTTGTCTTGACGGTGACGATTTCGATCCTGCCATTGGGCCAGCCGTGCGCCTGTTCCAGCGCGGCAGCGGCCATCTTCGCCTGGGCAATGGCCAATGGCGATCCTCGGCTGCCGATTTTGAAACTGGGCATGGTCATGCACCCGCGCTAGCGCAAAGCTGGGGTTTCAGGCAAAGGCTGGCTGCAGTGTCTCTGATCCTCGCTCTTGAATCGTCTTGCGACGACAGCGCCGCGGCGCTGGTTGGAAGCGACCGTCAGATTCTTGCCCAGGCGGTGGTTGGCCAGAACGATGCGCATCGCCCGTTCGGCGGCGTGGTCCCGGAAATCGCGGCCCGCGCCCATGTCGAAATCCTGCCTGGCCTCGTCCGCCAGGTGCTTCACGAAGCCGATGTCACGATCAGCGAGGTAGACGCCATCGCGGCGACGGCCGGACCCGGGCTGATTGGCGGAGTGATGGTCGGCCTGCTGGTTGGCAAGGGCCTGGCGCTTTCAGCGGACAAGCCGCTGATCGCCGTCAACCATCTTGAAGGACATGCGCTCAGTCCCCGGCTGGTCGACGTGAAGCTTGGATTTCCTTACCTGCTGCTGCTTGCCAGCGGCGGGCATTGCCAGCTGCTTGAGGTGCGCGGCGTCGGTGACTATCGCCGCTTGGCCACTACCATCGACGATGCGGCCGGCGAGGCCTTCGACAAGGCGGCCAAACTGCTCGACCTCGGCTACCCTGGGGGACCGGCGATCGAAGCTCTTGCCAAGGACGGCGATCCCGGCGCCGTACCATTGCCCAGGCCGCTGGTTGGAACCAAGGAGCCGCATTTCAGTTTTGCCGGCCTCAAAGCCGCTGTGCAGCGCGCGGTGGCCAGCGGACAGCATCGACCCGAAGACATTGCCGCCAGCTTCCAGCAGGCGGTGGTTGATTGCTTCGTCGATCGCACAAGGCGGGCGCTCGAAAAGTCGGACGCACCCAGCCTGGTTGTTGCCGGTGGTGTAGCCGCCAACGCATCGGTCCGGTCCGGCCTGAACCAGCTGGCTCAGGAGTTCGGCCGCCGCTTTTCCGTTCCGCCCGGCTGGCTATGCACCGACAATGCGGCGATGATCGGTTGGGCCGGCGCAGAGCGGTTCGCCGCCGGGCTGGTCGACGAACTCGACGTGCCCGCGCGGGCTCGTTGGCCGCTCGACCCGTCGGGCGAGAAAGTCAGGGGAGCGGGCGTAAAGGCATGACCATCGAAAAGCTGGCGGTGATCGGGGGCGGCGCCTGGGGGACTGCCCTGGCGCAGGTCGCC
>DASTVY010000245.1:0-2932 GCA_035758865.1 Sphingomicrobium sp.
CGTGCCCGACACCGTTCGGCGGCTTTCCTTCGGAGCCGTCCAGGAAGACAACGTCGCGGGCCTCTACGACGGACCGTTCCCGTGGGAGAGCATGTTTGGCTTCCACCTCGCGGGCATGGTCGGCCACGACTTCTTCAAGCCCTTCGCGGTGACGTTCGACTTCGAGACGATGCGAATTTTTCTCACCAGCCAATCGACCTCGCCGTGACGTGCCTCCGCGCACCGACGCTGCCAGCGCGAAGGGGGGCAACAAGCCCCTCGTGACGCGTCGTGGGTTGTCCAACTAGCCGAGCCGCTTCTCCAGCGCCGCGAGCTCCTCTTTCAGCGCTTGCGGCATCTTGGCGCCGAAGGTGGCGAAGTGCTCCTTGATCATCGGGATCTCGGCCTTCCAGCCTTCCTTGTCGACGGAGGTCAACTCCTTCATGTCGGCGGGAGCAATTTTGACGCCGTCGACATCGATCGACCCTTCAGCCGGCAGCTTTCCGATCGGTGTATCGACGGCCTTGGCGGTTCCATCGCAGCGCTCGAAAATCCATTTCAGCACGCGCGAGTTCTCGGCATAGCCAGGCCACATGAACTTGCCGTCGCCGTTCTTGCGGAACCAGTTGACGTAGAAGATCTTCGGCATCTTGGCGCCGCCCTTCTCGCCCATCTTCAGCCAATGGGCGAAATAGTCGCCCATGTTGTAGCCGCAGAAGGGAAGCATGGCCATGGGATCGCGACGGAGATCGCCGATCTTGCCTGCGGCCGCGGCGGTCTTCTCCGAGGCCATGATCGAGCCGAGGAAGGTGCCGTGCAGCCAGTTGAGCGCCTCGACGACGAGCGGCACCACGGTGGCGCGGCGCCCTCCAAACAGGATGGCGTCGATCGGCACGCCCTTCGGATCCTCCCATTCCGGCGCGATCACCGGACACTGGCTCGCCGGCGCGGTGAAGCGTGCGTTCGGATGGGCGGCGGGCCTGCCTGCCTTGGGCGTCCAGGGGCGGCGCATCCAGTCGACGGTGTGCTCAGGCGCCTCGCTCATCTGCTCCCACCACACATCGCCGTCATCGGTCAGTGCGACGTTGGAATAGATGCAGTTGGCGTAGAGCGTTTCCATTGCGTTGAAATTCGACTCGGTCGAGGTGCCGGGCGCGACGCCGAAGAAGCCGGTCTCGGGATTGATGGCGTAGAGCCTGCCGTCCTCGCCGAACTTCATCCAGCAGATGTCGTCGCCGATGGTCTCGGCCTTCCAGCCGGGGACCGTCGGCATCAGCATGGCGAGATTGGTCTTGCCGCAGGCCGAGGGGAAGGCTGCGGCCATGAACTTCGACTTCCCTTCAGGATTGGTGAGCTTGAGGATCAGCATGTGCTCGGCCATCCAGCCCTCGTCGCGGGCCTTCACGCTCGCGATGCGGAGCGCATGGCACTTCTTGCCGAGGAGCGCGTTGCCGCCGTAGCCGGAGCCGTACGACCAGATTTCGCGGGTCTCGGGGAAATGCGAAATATATTTCGTCTCGTTGCACGGCCAGGGCACGTCGGCGGTGGTCGGCGTGGAGAGCGGGTAGCCAACGGTGTGCATGCCGCGGACGAAATCGTCGCTGTCGCCCAGCGCCTTCCACACCTTGTCGCCGACGCGCGTCATAATGTGCATGTTGGCGACGGCATAGGCTGAGTCGGTCACCATGACGCCGATGCCGGCGATCGGCGAACCCACCGGACCCATGGAATAGGGAACGACATACATGGTCCGTCCGGCCATCGCTCCGTCATAAAGCTTGCGGAGCGTTTCCTTCATCCCCTTCGGGTCGAACCAGTTATTGGTCGGGCCCGCGTCTTCCTTCTTCTCCGAGCAGATATAGGTCTGGTCCTCAACGCGGGCGACGTCCTTCGGATCGGAGCGTACGAGGATCGAGTTCGGCCGCTTCTCAGGGTTCAGCCACATGGCCGTGCCGCCATCGACCAGCGACTTCAGGAGATGCTGATATTCCTGCTTGGAGCCGTCGCACCACACGACCCGTTCCGGCTTGAACAGGGCCTTGGCCTCTTCGACGAAGGCCAGAACCTTTGGGTTGGTGGTCTTCGCACCTTCTGGCGCAATCTTCGACTGAACGCTCATGCGGCGGGATCCTCTGGCTAGGGCGTGATGGCTTTTGGGGTAGATTTCTGCCCCTTGCTACCACCGATCTTGCGAAGCTTTCAAGGCGACGGTCTTGTCATTCCCGCAAAAGTCTAACCCGGCTCGCGGGCCTCTTGAGCGAGCCGCACCAATTCTGCCCGCGCCTCGCCAGCGGTGGTGATTGGTCCGCGGAAGCGAATGCGGCGGGCATCGCCCTCGAAGATCAGATCGCAACCTTCGGGATCGATGCCGCTCATGCGCCAGAAGCCCTCAGGCGCGCTTGCCAGCCGCGTGGCATAGAGCCGGACGGCGTCGGCGTGGTCCTCGTTCATATGCTCGATGATGCCCGGCTCGGCCGCCAGCAAGTCACCGGCGCCTTCCGTGGGAACAAGAAGCTCGGCAGGGGATAAATCGACGATGCGGCCGAAGCCGCCGATATAGTGGGCGCCTTCGACTTGAAGCCGCCAAAAGGCGAAGTCGGGGAAATCGGCATAGAACGCGGCCTCGGGATGCCGGGCCAGGAAGCGTCGCTTGACCGCCTCGTCGCCCGTCTTCTCGGCCCTGCCGAACAGGGTCACGCGCGCGCCTTGGAGCGGATCGCCGGCCGCTCCCGTGCCGTCGAACAGGATCGAGGCGCGTGGGTCCTGGGTGAGGTTCTTGGTGTGCTGGGCAAGCCCCGAAATGAGGAACACAGGAGCGCCTGACGCATCGGTCCCAACAGTGATCAGCGAGGCATAGGGATAGCCTCGCTCAACGGCAATCGTGGCAAGCGAGGCCTTCAACGCCCGCCTCACCAAATCCCTCGCATCGGCGGCCAATTCGCCCTTCGACGCC
>DASTVY010000288.1:0-5255 GCA_035758865.1 Sphingomicrobium sp.
AAGAGGAAGCGCCGGGCTAACCCCCGGCGCTTCTGATTCAGGCGGGGTTGCGGAACATTGCCGGCAGTGCTTCGCTCGCTTTCACACAAGGAGAGGAAACCCATGTCCATCCGCAAGCAGATCTCGCTGCACCCGGCGTCCAAGGATCACGTCAACCAGCCGCTGGGCGATGCGGTTCATCACCTGATGTACTGCGCGAAGATGTGCCTAAGCTGCGCGGACGCTTGCATGGCCGAGAAGATGGACATGACGCAGTGCATCCGCCTTTGCCTCGATTGCTCCGACATTTGCGAGGCGACCGCGCGCCTGGGCCTGAGGCGTACCGGCAACGACCAGCCGATGCTGCGCGAATTGCTCGAGCTGTGCGGCCGCATGTGCGAGCAGTGCGCGGCCGAATGCGAACAGCACGACCATGAGCATTGCCGACTGTGCGCGCAGATCTGCCGCGAATGCGCCGCAGATTGCGCCAATGCGGCGGCAAGCCTGGCTTAAGCCGCTCTCAGGCCCCGCTCCTTGCGGGCCTTTGCAAGCTTCTTCAGAACCATGTCGCGCTTGAGCTTTGACAGGTGATCGATGAAGAGAACGCCTTCAAGATGGTCCATCTCATGCTGGAGGCAGACTGCAAGCAGACCATCGAGATCTTGCTCATGGGCTTTGCCGTGCTCATCCAGCCAGCGGGCACGAATGCGATCGGGCCGCATCACTTCGGCATATTGGTCCGGCACCGACAGGCAGCCCTCGGTGTAGGGCACCTCATGATCGCTGTACGACAGGATTTCGGGGTTGATGAACACCCGCGGCTCCCTGACCGGCTTGCTTTCGGGATCTTCGGGATCCTCCGGTTCCTGCAGGTCCATGACCAGCAGGCGCTTGGGAACGCCGACCTGCACGGCGGCAAGGCCGATGCCGGGCGCCGCGTACATGGTTTCGAACATATTCGAGATGAGCTCGCGCACCGCATCGTCTACTTTCTCGACCGGGGTCGAGATCTGGCGGAGCATCGGATCGGGCGTCTCGTAGATGGGCAATAGGGCCATGGGCGTCAGGTAGGTAGTGCAGCTTGTCCGGTCAACGTTGCAACAGCCTCAGATCATACTCGTTTTCCCTGTGAACGCCTACGAAGGAGGAAGAGATGACCGGCAACAAGCAGCAAATCATCGACCTGGAGACCAGCTTCTGGCAATCGATGAAGGAAAAGGACGTCGACACCGCCCAGTCCTTGATCGCCCGGGAATGCCTTGTGACCGGACCGATGGGAGCAATGACCATCAATCCGGAGCAATATGGCCAGATGACCCGCGACGGCAAATGGACGCTCAACAATTTCGAGATGGCGAAGGTCGAGGTGGTACAGCCGACCGAAGACAGCGCGATCATCGCCTATGAAGTGCATCAGACCGGCGACATGAAGGGCAAGCCAATGGACCTGCGCTGCGCCGATTCTTCAGTCTGGGTGAAGCAAGATGGCAGTTGGAAGTGCGCGCTTCACACCGAGACCATCCTCGAGGACGCCAACGCTCGCCAGCGCGAGCCCGCCTAAGCTACCGGTCTTCGAGCGCGCAGCGCCTGCGCGAGCGTTCCCTCGTCGAGGTAATCGAGCTCACCGCCAACCGGAAGTCCGTGCGCCAACTGCGTGAGGCGAATGGGAAATTTCTCGAGCCGCTCGGCCAGGTAGTGAGCGGTCGTCTGGCCTTCGAGCGTTGCGTTCATCGCCAGGACGACCTCGTCGATGCCTCCTGCCGAGACGCGGGACACCAACCGATCGATGGAGAGATCTTCCGGGCGGATCCCTTCGAGTGCGGAAAGCCGCCCGCCCAGGACATGATAGCGGCCCGGGAACAGTCGTGAGCGGTCGAGCGCCCAGAGATCGGCGACCTCCTCGACCACGCACAACAGCCGATCGTCGCGCTTCGGATCGCGGCAGATGCTGCAAGGGTCGCTGGTGTCGACATTGCCGCAGGTCGAGCAGGTCGACAGTGTATCGGCCACAACCTTCAGCGCGGCGAGCAGCGGTTCCAATGCCGCCTCGCGCTTCTTCATCAGATACAGCACCGCTCGCCGGGCCGAGCGCGGGCCAAGGCCGGGAAGCCGGGCAAGCGCCTGCGTCAATGCCTCAATTTGATGCGATGCCATGCCCTCCGCATAGGCGGCGCTTGGCGGGAGGCGCAAGCCGCGCCATAGGCGGAACATGCGGATCATCTTCATGGGCAGCCCGGACTTCGCCGTGCCAACGCTCAACGAGCTGGTCGAGGCGGGTCATGATGTCGTCGCCGTCTATACCCAGCCTCCGCGCCCTGCCGGTCGCGGAAAAGGTGAGCGGCCGACGGCGGTGGAATTGCGGGCTCATGAGCTTGGAATCGAGGTTCGCAGCCCGAAATTATTGCGCGGCGAAGCGGAACAGGAGGCGTTCGCGGATCTGGATGCCGACTTGGCGGTGGTTGCAGCCTATGGCTTGATCCTTCCCCAGGAAATCCTCGACGCTCCGATGCTGGGCTGCCTCAACGTCCATGCCTCCTTGCTGCCCCGGTGGCGCGGCGCGGCGCCTGTCCAACGGGCAATCATGGCCGGTGACGAATGCACCGGGGTTACCATCATGCAGATGGAGGCGGGTCTCGATACTGGACCCATCCTATTGAAGCGCGCTGTTGAAATCGAGGACAGAAACGCCGCACAACTGACGGAAATACTTGCGAAATTGGGCGCGTCGATGATGGTCGAGGTGCTGAACGATCTGCCCCGGTTCGAGCCCATTCCACAACCCGAGGACGGCGTCACCTACGCCGCCAAGATCAGCAAGGAGGAGGCACGGATCGACTGGTCGCGGCCGGCAGTCGAGCTGGTTCGGCAAATTCAGGGCCTAGCTCCCTTCCCCGGCGCCTGGTTCGAGGCAGGTGGCGAGCGGATCAAGCTGTTGGCTGCCGAAATAGCGAACGGCCATGGCCGGCCAGGCGAAGTGACGGATGACAAGTTGACGATCGCGGCGGGCAACGGCTCGCTTCGGCCAGTGATCGTCCAGCGAGCTGGCAAGGGAGCGATGAGCAGCGAGGAACTGCTTCGCGGCTTTGCCATTCCCAAAGGTACCGTCCTCCAATGACCCGCTGGCGGCTGACGATCGAATTCGACGGCGGGCCTTTCATGGGCTGGCAGCGGCAGGATCACGGCCCCTCCGTCCAGGAAACGCTGGAACAGGCGCTGTTCCGGATGACCGGTGAGATGGTGACCCTCCATGCCGCCGGCCGGACCGACGCGGGAGTTCATGCCCTGGCGATGACCACCCATGTCGATGTAGTGAAGCAGCTGACCGAGCATCGGCTGCGGGAAGGCGTCAACGCCCTGGTGCGGCCTGCCCCGGTCAGCGTCACCGCGGTGAGCAAAGTCGCCGATGACTGGCATGCGCGCTTCACCTGCATCGGCCGACGCTACCTCTACCGGATCCTCAACCGCCGCGCACCGCCGGCGCTCGACAAGGGCAAGGTGTGGCACGTGCCGGTGGAGCTAGACGTTGAGGCGATGGCGCAGGGTGCAAAGAACCTGATCGGGCTCCACGATTTCACCACCTTCCGTTCGGTCGCCTGCCAGTCGAAAAGCCCCGTAAAGACGCTGGACATCCTTACGGTGCAGCGCGTCGGTGAGGAAATCCATATCCGTGCCGCCGCGCGGAGCTTCCTCCACCACCAGGTGCGGTCAATGGTTGGTTGCCTTGCGCTGGTCGGTCGGGGCCGGTGGACGCCGGATGATGTGAAATCGGCACTGGAGGCGAAGGACCGGCAGGCACTTGGCCTCAATGCGCCGCCGGAGGGCCTCTATTTCGTCGAGGCGATCTATCCGGACTAGACCAGCATCTCCCTTGCCATCGGCTGGCTGAGGAAAGCCGTCGGGCTGGCGGTCAGGCCGTAGGCGCCGGCACAGAAGATGGCCACTAGGTCGCCCACCTCCGCGCGCGGCAGCATTGCTTCGTCGGCAAGCAGGTCTAGCGGCGTGCAAAGACAGCCGGTGACCGTCACTTCCTCTTCCGGCTCGGCAGCGAAACGGCTTGCGATAGCGACCGGATAGTTGCGGCGCAGCAGCTGGCCGAAATTGCCGGATGCGGCGAGCTGGTGCTGCAGGCCGCCGTCTGTGACCAGGAAGGTCTTCCCGCGGCTTTCCTTGCGGTCGACGATCCGGGTCAGATAGACCCCTGCCTCGCCGACCAGCCAGCGGCCCAGCTCGATTGCGAATTGCGTGCCTGCCAGGATTTTCGGACGCTCTGCCAATGTCTTAGCGAGCGCCTCTCCCACCGCTTCGACATCGAGTGGCTCGTCCTTGGCGAAATAGGGAATGCCGAACCCGCCGCCGAGATTGACGTGCGGCGGGACATGGCCTGCCTGCTCGCAGATCGAAGCGGCCAGCGCGACCGTATCGCGCTGGAGCTCGATCAGGGCATCGGCACGGAGCGCCTGGCTGCCGGCGAAGATGTGCAGCCCCTGCCATTCGGCGCCAGCCTCGACCATCCGGCGGACGAGAGCGGGGACGCGGTTATGGTCGATCCCGAACTGACTGGGCAGTCCGCCCATCTTCTGGCCGGAGCCCTTGAGCCCGAACGGCGGATTGACTCGCACCGCCAGCTTGGCAGTCAGGCCTTCGCGCGAACATGTCGCCAGTGCCCTTTCCGCCTCCCCTTCGCTTTCGACGTTGACGGTGACGCCGGCGCGGATCGCGGTCTCCAGTTCCTGCTCACGCTTGCCAGGCCCAGCGAAGCTGATCGGCAGCCCGAGATGCGCAACCCGGCCCAGTTCGCCTGCCGACGCGACGTCGAAGCCGTCGACCAGCGCTGCCATGGCCTCGAGCAATGGGCCGTAAGGGTTTGCTTTCACCGCATAATGTAGCGCCACATCCGGAAATGCCGCGCGGAAGCGCGCGACCTGGTCGGCGACCCGGCGGCTGTCGTAGACGAACAGCGGCGTACCGCCGGCCTCGCCGATCAGCACCTCGGCATCCCACCCTCCAATCAGCAGGGCGCCTTGCGCGTCGGCCTCAAATCCGGCCGGGATTGGCCCCACCGCCTTCACGCGATGTCTGCCTTGAGAGCGGTTCGGTCGAGCTTGCCGTTGGGTCCGAGCGGCAAACTGTCCTTCCAGACGATGTCCCGCGGCTGCATGTGCGGCGGCAGTTCGCGGCGCAAATGGGCGCGTAGCCTTTCTTCCGCTTGCTCGCCGCTGGCCACCGCGATCAGCACGATCGCCTGGCCCAGCCGCTCGTCAGGAACGCCTAAGGCA
>DASTVY010000347.1:0-6358 GCA_035758865.1 Sphingomicrobium sp.
GTGTTCGTCATCAGCTGGGTCAACCCAAGCGAGGAGCACAAGGCCAAGGGCGTCGGCGACTATGTGCTCGACGGCATCGTCGAGGCGGTCGGCCAGGTCCGTACGCGCACCGGCAACTCGCCCGACCTGTTCGCATTCTGCCTGGGTGGGACACTGGTTGCAATCGCGCTAGCCTGGCTGGCAGCGGAAAAGCGCGCCGCCGAGGTCAATTCGGCGACGCTGATCGGCAGCCTGGTCGATTTCGCCGACATGCGCGACTGGTCCGCCTTCGTGCATGAAGGCCATCTCGCCGCGCTCGAAGATCATCTGGAGAGCCAGGGGTTCATCGACAGTCTTGAGCTGCAGCGCCTGTTCGCGGCGATGCGCGCCAACGACCTAATCTGGTCGTCGGTGATCAATCATTATCTTCTCGATCGCCCTGCCCCGCCGAGCGACCTGCTCTACTGGTTCGAAGATGGCGCCCGGATCCCGGCCGCGTTCCTCAAGAGCTACAATCGCGACCTTCTGCTCAACAACAAGCTGAAGGAGCCCGCCGGGTTCGAAGTCGGCGGCGTTCCGATCGACCTTGCAGCGATAAAGACGCCGATGCTGGTGATCGCGCTGAAGGACGATCATGTATCGGCTTGGGAGGCGGTTTATCGCGGTGCGCGCGACATCGGTGCCGATTTCATCCTTGGCGGTTCGGGCCACAATGCCGGGGTGATCAACCCGCCCGTCGCCAACAAGCATGGCTTCTGGACCAACGATAAGCAGCCGGCTGACGCCAATGAGTGGCTGTCGACGGCTATGCGTCACGAGGGGAGCTGGTGGCCGACCTGGACCCAGTGGCTGACCAACCATGGCTCAAGGAAATCAGTGGCTGCCCGCACCATCAAGGACGGGATCGAGCCCGCGCCCGGCCGCTACGCGACGATGAAATGAACCGGATGACCGACCTTAATGCCGATGTACTGACCTCCAAGGAGGGCCTCGCCGGCCGCCTTCGCCTCAACCGGCCCAAGGCACTTCACAGCCTCAATCGCCAGATGGTGCGCGACATGGCGAATGCGCTCATCGAATGGCGGAACGACCCCGACGTGCGCATCATCCTGATCGATCATACCGAAGGGCGCGGCTTCTGTGCCGGCGGCGATGTGGTCGATATTTCTCAAAATGTCGAAGGTGCGGAAGCCGCTGCACGTGCCTTCTTTTTTGACGAATATCGGCTCAACCATCTGGAATATACTTACCCCAAGCCCGGCATCGCCTTCATGGACGGCGTCACCATGGGTGGGGGTGTCGGAATCGCCTGCCCATGCCGTTTTCGCATCGCAACCGAACGGACGGTGCTGGCGATGCCCGAAACGACGATCGGCATCTTCCCCGACGTCGGCGGCGGCCGCTACCTTTCGCGGTTGCGCGGGCGGCTGGCTCAGTTCCTGGCGCTGACCGGAGCGCGGCTCGATGGCGCAGAGTGCAAGGCGCTTCGCCTTGCCACCCATTACGTCCCGTCCGACAAGCTGGAAGAAGCCAAGGAACGGATCATGGCGCAGCCGTTCAAAGTCGAGGCAGTCCTCGACGAGCTAAGCGCGGATGAAATCCCCGAAGCGCGGATCAAGGCCAATCTCAAGAAGATCGACCGATATTTCGAGTCCGACCGGCTGGAGGAAATTCTCGATGCGCTGGACGCGGGTGCGGACGAGGGTGACGAGTGGGCCGCGACCGAGGCGGCGACCATCCGCAAGAAGTCGCCGATGGCGTGCAAGGTCAGCCTGAAGCTGCTGCAGGAAAGCCCCTACCAGCTGCACTTCGTCGACGAGATGCGGATGGAATATGGGATCATGGTGCGCCTCATCCATCATCCCGACTTCAAGGAGGGCGTCCGCGCCCTGCTGATCGACAAGGACAATGCGCCGCAATGGCGGCCGACCAATCCGGCCGTGATCAGCGATGCCGAGGTTGAATCATTCTTTGAGCCGCTGCCGGTTGAAGAGCAGTGGCGGCCATTCGATTTTTGAGGACAGATAGGCATGAGCTACGAAACCATCCTGGTCGAAAAGAAGGGTGCGGTGACGTGCGTCACCCTGAACCGCCCGCAAGCGCTCAACGCCCTCAACACGACCGTCCTCAAGGAATTGATCGACTCCTTCGCGGCCTATGACGGCGATCCGTCGCAACGCTGCCTGGTACTGACAGGCTCTGAAAAGGCGTTCGCCGCCGGCGCCGACATCAAGGAAATGCAGAGCCAGGGCTTCGCCGACATGTATTCATCCAACTTCTTCGCGGGCTGGGAAAAAGTCACTGCGACCCGCAAGCCGTGGATCGCGGCGGTCGCGGGCTTCGCGCTCGGCGGCGGCTGCGAAGTCGCGATGATGGCGGACTTCATCATTGCGGCCGACACAGCGCGCTTCGGCCAGCCGGAAATCAAGCTGGGCGTCACGCCCGGCATGGGCGGATCCCAGCGCCTCACCCGTGCGATCGGCAAGGCCAAGGCAATGGAAATGTGCCTGACCGGCCGGATGATGGGCGCCGAGGAAGCCGAGCGCGCCGGACTGGTGGCGCGGGTGGTACCGGCCGAGGACCTTCTGCACGAGGCAATCAAGACTGCCGAGACGATCGCGGAAATGGCACCGATCGCTGCCATCGCCACCAAGGAGATGGTCAATGCAGCCTTTGAAATGGGCCTGGCGCAAGGGATCAACTTCGAGCGGCGGCTGTTCCACGGGCTGTTCGGTACCGAGGACCAAAAGGAAGGCATGACCGCCTTCGTCGAAAAGCGCCCGGGGAACTGGACAGGAAAATAGATTTGAGTCGCTTCGTCGTTGCGAGGAGCGCAGCGACGAAGCATTCCATCGGAGCGAAGCCGGATTGCTTCGCTCTGCTCGCAATGACGAGGAGTTAGAGGCAATGGCACGCGTCGCATTTATCGGGTTGGGGCATATGGGGGGTGGAATGGCGCCCAACCTGGCCAAGGCCGGCCATGAGGTCCGCGCTTTCGACCTGAGCGAGGAAGCGCTGACGCATGCCGTCGAGCGCGGCTGCAAGCGCGCCAAGTCGGCTGCCGACGCATGCAAGAATGCCGATGCCGTCGTCACCATGCTCCCAGCTGGCAAGCATGTCGCCGAGGTGTTCCGTTCGTCGGTATTCGGGGCAGCGCCCAAGAACGCGATCTTGATGGATTGCTCGACGATCGACGTTGCCACGGCGCGCACGGTGGAGGAAGAAGCAGCGGCGCAAGGCTATACGATGGTCGATGCGCCGGTTTCCGGGGGTATTGCAGCGGCTGAGGGCGGAACTCTTACCTTCATGGTCGGCGGCAGCCAGGAAGGGTTCGAGAAAGCGCGCGAATATCTCGAGAAAATGGGCAAGGCGGTGATCCACGCCGGAGAGCCGGGCGCTGGCCAGGCAGCCAAGATTTGCAACAACATGCTGCTCGGCGCGTCGATGGCCGCGACGTGCGAGGCCTTTGTGTTGGCAGAGAAACTAGGCCTCGACCCCAAAGTGTTCTTCGACATCTCGTCCAAGGCGAGCGGCCAGTGCTGGTCGATGACCAGCTATTGCCCGGTACCCGGCGTGGGTCCGGAGACGCCGGCCGACCGCGAATATGAGGGTGGATTCGCTGCCGCCCTGATGCTCAAGGACCTCAAGCTTGCGATGGAAGCGGCGCAGGCCGCGGGCGCTTACACGCCGATGGGCGGTGAGGCCGAGGAACTATACCAGCGCTTCGTTGACCTTGGCGGCGGAGCCAAGGATTTTTCGGCGCTGATAAAAATGATCGACGATAGCTGGCACTCCCCCGAGGGCGAAAAGCACGTCGAGCCGCCGGTCACTGCGCTTGATTAAGCAGCGCGCCAGGACCACATCGCCGTCATGCTGATCGAGATTGAAAAGACGCCGAACCCGGCGACCCGCAAATTCCTGCCCGGACGCACCGTCATGCAATCCGGCGGGCGGGACTTCCCCAATGCCGATGCGGCCGAAGCGAGCCCGCTGGCCGACGCATTATTCGCCACCGGAATGGTGGATGGCGTCTATTTCGGTCGCGACTTCGTCTCGGTTTCGGCTGCCCCGACCGTCGAATGGGACCAACTTGAGCCGGAAATACTGTCGATCCTGCTCGACCATTTCATGCTCGACGCGCCGCTGTTCAGGCAAGGCACGGCTGCGGGGATCGAGGTCGGCACCGACGAACCCATCGGCTTCGACGAAGATCCGGCAGACGCGGACATCATCGACCAGATCAAGGAGCTGCTGGAAACGCGGGTCAGACCAGCCGTGGCGCAGGACGGCGGCGATATTGTCTACCGCGGCTATAAGGACGGAAAACTTTACCTCGGCATGCAGGGTGCCTGCGCCGGCTGCCCCTCGTCGATGGTGACGTTGAAGCGGGGGGTCGAGAGCCTGATCAAGCATTACGTCCCAGAGGTAGAGACCATCGAAGCCGTCTGAATTTATTGATTTTTTTCGCTTTTTGCTTGCCGATGGATACGGCCTGTGCCTCCATGCACTTAAGCTGATTGGAGTCTCGCCGTTGATCCTTGCGTTCGACACTTCGACCGCTGCCTGCACCGCCGCTCTGCTTGAGCCGGACGGAACCATCGTTGCGTCGTGCGACGAAGTGATTGGCCGCGGCCATGCCGAACGGCTGGTGCCGATGATCGACGAAATGCTGGACGGCCATGTCCCCTCGCGGATCCTCGTAGGGGTCGGGCCGGGCAGTTTCACGGGGCTTCGGGTCGGCATTGCGGCGGCTCATGGGATGGCGATCGGGTGGAGGGTCCCACTAGCGGGCATGAACAGCCTGGCGCTGCTGGCCGCGACCGCTCCCCCGGGAGAAGGCAAAGTCGCCGCGGCGCTGGCCGGCGGACATGGCGAGTTGTTCGTCCAGACTTTCGATCGAAAGAAGTTGTCGGCAACGGGGCCGGTACTGAGCCTCAGCCCGCCGGCCGCGGCGATGAAAATCGATGCTCACCTGGTTGTCGGGACCGGCGCCGAGGCACTGGTCGAGGCACGCCACTCCGGAGAGGCGGTGCAGCTATTGCCTTCGGCAAGCCGGGCGCTCGCATTACCCGAACTGCTTCGAATGCTGGAATGCAAGCCGATCTATGCCCGGGCGCCCGACGCGCGCCCCAAGGCGGCCTAGTGGCGACCCGCCGGCAACCGGACATTTCGGTCGCCCTGCGGTCCGGCGAAGCCGATGATCTCGACGCGGTCATGGGCATCATGTGCAGTGCATTCTCGCCCTGCTTCGGGGAGGCCTGGACCCGGTCGCAATGCGCCGGAATCCTGCCGATGAATGGCGTTTCGCTGACCATTGCCGAGGGCGACAATGGGCCGGCGGGATTTTCGCTGGTCCGGGCCGTCGCCGACGAGGCGGAGCTTCTTCTGCTGGCCGTCGACCCGGCGGAACAGAGGTGCGGAATTGGCCAGGCGTTGCTCGATGATTTTATCGATCGGGCCCACGACCAGGGCGCACGCAAGCTTCACCTTGAGGTCCGGGACGGAAATTCAGCGATGGGACTTTATTTGGCCGCGGGCTTCGTTCCAGCGGGCCGCCGCCGCAACTATTACCATGGGCCAGACGGCGAAGCCTTCGATGCCGTTACGCTGATGTTGGCGGACTGAAATAATCCAGAATCCGCGTTAACTTCTTCGCTTGCCCGGTCAATAAAGCAGTAGTAGTGCTGAGCTAGTACCGGCGGTGCGGGGTCTGTGCGGTACATCTATTTCTGCTCGGGAAACAGACAATGGACAATCAAGGGAACGATGACACGCTGATCACGCTTACCGCCGACATCGTGGCGGCGCATGTCAGCAACAATAGTGTAGCGGTAAATGACCTGCCTCAGCTTATCCAGAACGTGCATGGCGCCCTTGCGGTGCTGTCGGGTGCGGGCGCGGCGGCCGAAGCCAAGCCGGAACCCAAGGTCCCGATCCGTTCTTCGGTGAAGCCGGACTATATTGTCTGCCTTGAAGACGGCAAACGACTGAAGATGCTGAAGCGGCATCTGATGACCCACTATCAAATGACTCCGGATCAATATCGCCAGAAGTGGGGATTGGCGGCCGATTATCCGATGGTGGCCCCTAACTATGCCGAACAGCGCCGTACGCTGGCCAAGTCGATCGGACTGGGCACGAAGCGGCGGAAGACGAAAAAATAATGTCAGTCGGGGAGCAGCCGATGGGCCCGCTCCCCTTTGACGTCGTCACATCGACACCCTAATTCGGCACCATGCATCGCCAGATCGACATCGAGCAACTGTGCGCCGACAAGGGCCTGCGCATTACCGAACAGCGCCGCACTATCGCCAAGGTGCTGGGCGAAAGCGAAGATCATCCGGACGTCGAAACGCTTCACTCGCGGGCCGCGGCGATC
>DASTVY010000354.1:0-4102 GCA_035758865.1 Sphingomicrobium sp.
GGTCAACCCCCTCCTAGGACGTTTGCGGGTCTCGCCATCTCATCCGGCCTGATCGAACTCGGGGAAAACCCCGTTTCGAAACTGGTGCAATCCCCACACTGCAATTCCGTAGGGACTCTCAGCAGCTTGTTCGCGTCGTCCAACAGGGAGCAAAAGGGCCTGCCGGTGCGAGGGCGCGTCTTACCTTTCCCCAGAACCCCGAGACGAGCCTTCGCCTGGCTGACAGAATTGCGTTGATCGCTTTCGCTCTAATTCTGCGCTGCGGCCCGATCGTCCGCATCCCCGCCTCTCGGGGTTTCCGCTGATAGACTCGGAACGGCCGCGGCGGGAACAGGAATGCTCAATTCCGAAGCAGGAGCGTTCAGTGAGACGCCTGGCGCTATTCGCGATCGCCTACGCCGCAGCGGTGCTTGTCGCGGCGCCCGTTGCCGCCAAGCCGCCGACGAACTGGGACGGTCTCGTGCAGGTCAAGGCGAAGCGCCTCGATCTGGTCTACCTCCAGCCCGGCGCGGATTTCAGAGGTTACACGAAGGTCATTCTGGCGCCGACGGAGCTGGCCTTCGAGAAAAATTGGCAGCGCGATCAGAACAGGACCTCGCGTGCGCTGTCGTCGCGGATTTCCGACAGCGATATCCAGAATGCGTTGAAGCAGGGCGTTGCCGCCGCGGACGACATCTTCGCGGATGCCTGGACCAAAGGCGGATACACAATCGTCACTGAGCCGGGACCCGACGTGCTGCGGGTGAACACCGGGATCGTGAACATCAGGGTCAGCGCACCAGACCAGCAGACAGCGGGACGGGCCTACAATTTTGCTGGCGAAGCCGGCTCCGCCACGCTTTTCGTCGAAGCGCGGGACTCGATGACGGGTGCCTTGCTCGGCAGAGCGATCGACCAGAAAATCGCCGGCGATAACTCGACCGCGTGGCGTACGAGCAGCAGCAATCGCGCCGATTTTCGCGCCATGGCCGAACGTTGGGCGAGCACAAGCGTGCGCGGGATCGACGAACTGAAATCGCTTTCCCCGATCCAGCCGTAACTCAGTCGAATAGAAACGAGGAAATGCCCATGTCGAGTCACAGACTAGCCACCATCGTCGGCGCGGTTGCATTCCTGGCCATCGCGGCTTTGGCGCTCTACCGCCTGCTCGCGGGCTTTCCGATCACGATCGGTGGCGTCGAGATCGGGCAAACCTCCAGCTTCTTTGTTTTCGTGATTTGCGTGGCGCTCGCCCTGATGCTCTTCCGCGGCAGCGGCAAAGTGAGCCACTGACGAAGAGACGGGGACGTCGTCATGCACCTGCTCCTGGCCGTCGGCTTCGCCGCGTTCATGGGCTCGGCCCCGGCGCCATCCGATTACACGGCGAATAACCCGGGTCGATTGAACTGGGGTCCGCCGCCGGCTGGGATGCCGAGGGGTGTGAAGATGATCGTCGTCTCAGGCGATCCGGCCAAGGCCGGTCCGTACACCATCCACCTTCGCTTCGCCCCGGGCTACAAGATCGGTCCTCATCGCCATCCGACGGAGGAGAGGATCAAGGTCCTGGCTGGCGGAATGAGCTTCGGCATGGGCCCCTCGAAGGAAACCAGGGAGAGGATTCTGTCGAGGGGAATGAATGCGGTGGTACCGGCGAACACCTACCATTTCGCCTCGACCGCCGTAGGCGCCACGGTGGAGTTCACGGGAACGGGCCCGTTCGGCATCGAGTACGCGAATGCGAAGGACGATCCCAGGAAGTGAGCTTCACCTCCGGAGCGGCTCATCTCTAAGGCAGCGACCCTAGGCTCTCCGGGCGGCCGCCCGCCGATTGTTCGCTCATCGCCGGCCCAATCGGTGGCGACCCGTCGGTGGATGGCGGTTTCAAATGACGGGCATTCCTGGCCAGGGTCGTCCGACGCCACTTTCCCGGCGGCACTCCGAACTCGGCGATGAACCAGCGGGTGAATGAGCTCAATGCCGAATAGCCGGTGAGTTGGGCGACCATCGTGATCGATTGGTTGGAGTTGGCGAGGTAACGGATGGCAAGCTCGCGGCGTGCTTCATTCAGGAGGCTCCCGAACGATTGCCCCTCGGCCGCAAGTCTCCTTTGAAATGTGCGCAATGGCATTCCGAGGTATTGCGCCACACCCCGCACATCGGCCTGCCCGTTGGAAATCAGGAAGGGAATTGCGCTTCGCACCCGTTCCGTCAGCGTTTCCTGTTTCCGAACGCCCGGCAGCAGGTCGAGCAGCCGCCGGGCATGAACTGCCAGCTCCGGCTCGGCGTATTCATTGGGAAGGTTCAGGCATCGGGCGGGGAAGGACATGCCGTCGAAGCTGCTTTCGAATTCCAGGGAGCAGCGGAACACACGTTGGAACGTCGCGATGTGCACTGGCGAGGATTGCCGGAAGTGCATGCATTCAGGCTGCCACTTGCATCCCGATCCATCGACCAGGATGCGGTAGGCGATCGTTGCAAGGATGTTCGTGCCCTGAACGCTGTGGAGGCCCGAGAGAAGGTTCCACTCGAGCACCGCGCTCCGGCGGTAGGTCCGCAGTTGCACGTCGACCATTTCGTTGATCAGCCGGCGGTATTCGACAACGCCGGAAATGATCTGTCCCAGGGTGATGGCGTGTCTCAGCAGAAGGCTGACGGGCCCCAGGCTTGCGAACGTCCGCGACTCTCCCAACAGGACTCCGAAATCGTCTCGTCCGGAGACCAGTGCGGACTCATCCAGCAGGCGAAGGAGCGGCTTCGCAGGCAGCCAGTTTTCCGGATCTCTAAGTGAACTGGGGTGCAGGCCGCAGCGGCCGAGCATTGCATAGGGATCCAGCCCGAAGTGTCGCGCGACCTCGGTATAGTTCGACAGCATTACGGCGCGCGCACGAGCCTGCATGGCGCCTCCCATGAGGCACCATAATCAAGTGAGTCTTCGTGCTCCCTTGGGGTGAACCCCGATAGCCCTGCGCAACGGTCTACGAATACTTCGGCGATCCTCGCGATCGGCGCGAAGCCTCCGCGAGACATCTCAGGGGCGTCCAACATGGCGGATCCAACCACTGCAAAATCAACTACCGGCAAGGTTGTCGATGTCGTCCTGCCGCTGTTTCTTCTCGCTCTTCTGGTTGCATTGTGCATCCAGCTGCTCCTGCCTTTCGTGGGCCTTCTGGTCTGGACCATCATCCTGGCCATCTGTTTCAAGCCGCTTCATGAAAGGCTGATGGTGAAGCGGGGACTGAGCTCTCGCCGATCCGCGATCATCATCGGTACTGGTCTGTCTGCGCTCGTCCTCGTGCCTACGGCTATTGCCGCGTTCAGCGCGGCCAGTTCGATTCCAGCGCTGGTTGCCACGGTCCAGAGCGGCGATCGGGAGGTGCCGCCTCCGCCTGAGCGCCTGAAGGAGCTCCCGATCGTCGGCGAGCGCGCTCATGCTGCATGGACCCAGGCGTCAACCGACATGCCCGCTTTCGCCCAGGCGCACAGAGCCCAGATCGCAGGTTTTACGAAGACTCTGCTCGGCATAGCGGCCGGATTGTTCGCCGCCGTATTGGTGCTTGTCCTGGCGATTGTCTTCGCCGCGATTTGCCTGGCCTATTCGGTGCCGCTGCGCGCTTTCATCAGCCGTGTCTTCGCCCGCATCACCGGCGATATGCAAAGCGGCGAGCATTATATGGACATCATCTCGGCAACGGTGAAATCGGTCGCCAATGGAGTCATCGGGGTGGCGTTCGTGCAGGCTCTGCTGGTTGGCATCGGTTTCTTCGTGGCTGGAGTGCCTGGGGCAGGAGTACTGGCGCTCCTCATGATGGCGTTGGGGGTGGTGCAGATCCCGATCATAATCGTTGTGCTGCCGGTGATCATCTGGGCCTTCGCGGTGAAGTCGACGACCTTCGCAATCATCTTCGCCGTCTGGTCGATCATTGGCTCGCTCAGTGACGCAGTGTTGAAACCATTGATGATCGGACACGGGCTGGAAGTGCCGATGCCCATCATATTGCTCGGCGTCATCGGCGGAGTCATGGCCTTCGGACTTGTCGGCCTCTTTATCGGCGCGGTCGTGCTGGCCGTGGGCTACATGCTCTTCAGCGAGTGGGTTGGAACGACTGCGACCGGCGAAGCGATT
>DASTVY010000085.1:0-4735 GCA_035758865.1 Sphingomicrobium sp.
TCCTCGGCGATGGTCGCGCCAGGCAATTTGCCGTCCTTGCGGATCAGAAGCAGCCCGGCGCCGAGCTTCACCGCCAGTGCACCGCCGATCGCAAAGCCGCGCGCCTCGATCGCCGCCACCAGGTCGACCTTGCCGTCGATCGTGGCCGCAAGTGCATCGACCGTGCGGGCCAAGCCTACGCGATCGAGCAGCAGTGTCGTGATGTCGCGAAACTGGACGCCAGGCTTGGGGAAGTCCGGGATGGTGCGTACCAGCGCTTTGAGGTCGTCAGCGACGCTGGTCACGCGCTTTATCCTTATCCGGCAACTCCGGCCTTCTTGCTGGCGCGGACCCGCTTGGCCTTGTTCTCCGGGTCAAGCGCGCCCTTGGGCGCCACCTTGCGCTTCGCCTCGGCCCAGATGTTCCGATAGCTGAGGTAGCCGAGGATCGTGGCGATGATCAGGAACACCAGTACCGCGACGCCGGCCTTGTGCCGCCCCTGCAGGTTTGGCTCGGCGGTCCATAGCAGGAAGGCCGCGACATCCTTCGCCATCTGGTCGACCGTCGCCGGCGTTCCGTCGGCATAGGTCACCTGGCCGTCGGCGGTGATCGGCGGCGGCATGGCGATGTTGAGGTTCGCGAAATAGGGATTGTAGTGCAGCCCTTGCGGCGTCTTGGCGCCAGGGAACTCGGCAACCAGCTTCGCCGGCTGAGCCCGGTAGCCGGTCAGGAGCGAATAAATATACGCCGGCCCGCCTTCGCGGGCCTTGGCCATCAGCGAAAGGTCGGGCGGAAGCGCATTGTTGTTGGCCGCGCGAGCCGCAGTCTCGTTGGCATAAGGGCTCGGGAACTTGTCGGACGGGTTCGCCTTGCGGGTCGCGGCTTCGCCCGTGTCCGGGTTCACGCTGGGGACCTCGAGCGCCCACTGGTTGGCGATCGCCTTAACCTCGGCCTCGCTATACCCAAGCTGATGGAGGTCGCGGAACGACACCAGGCTCAGGCTGTGGCAGGCGGCGCAAACTTCCTTGTAAACCTGGAAGCCGCGCTGAAGCTGCTGCCGGTCGAACCTTCCGAACGGGCCGTTTGACTTGAGATTGAGCTCCTTGGGGTGCCGGTGGAATTCATGCTCCGCAGTCGCCTCAGGCGGCGACTGGATGTAACCGACCAGGTTGACCACCAGGCTGATCAGCAGGACGCCGGCGAAACCCAGCCCGATGAAAAATCCAATGATGCGGACCATGGTCCCCTGTTCCCCTTATTGAGCAGTCGCGGGCGTAACGCCGACGGGTGCAGCTTCCTTCTTCTCGCCGTGCAGCACCGATTCCGAGATGGAGTTGGGCAGCGGCAGCGGACGCTCGAACTTGGATACGAGCGGCAGGATGATCAGGAAGTGCGCGAAATAATATGCGGCGGCGATCTGGCTGATCGCGACATAGGGCTGCTCGGCCGGCTTCATGCCGCAATAGCCAAGCACCACCACGTCCGCCCAAAGCAGCCAGTTGAAGCGCTTGAACATCGGACGGTAGGAGCCCGAGCGCACCGGCGACTTGTCGAGCCACGGCAGGAAGAACAGCACCAGGATCGATGCGAACATCGCCAGCACGCCCCACAGCTTCGCCGGCAGGATGAAGTCGACGGTGAAGGCGCGGAGGATGGCGTAGAAGGGCCAGAAATACCATTCGGGCACAATGTGCGCCGGCGTCGCCAGCGGGTTGGCCGGGATATAGTTATCCGGGTGGCCAAGCGCGTTCGGAGCGAAGAACACCACGGCCGCATAGATGGTCAGGAACAGGCCGGCGAACCAGCCGTCCTTGGCCGTGTAGAATGGGTGGAAGGGCAGAGTGTCCTTCTCGTTCTTCACCTCTACCCCGGTTGGGTTGGACGAACCCGGAATGTGCAGCGCCCAGATGTGCAGGATCACCACGGCCGCGATCACGAACGGCAGCAGATAGTGCAGCGAGAAGAAGCGGGTCAGAGCCGCCTGGTCCGGTGCATAGCCGCCCAGCAGCCAGACGCGGATCGGCTCGCCGACCAGCGGGAATGCCGAGAAGAAGCCGGTGATGACCTGCGCGCCCCAGTAGCTCATCTGGCCCCAGGGAAGGACGTAGCCCATGAAGGCCGTCGCCATCATCAAGAGATAGATGACCAAGCCCAGCATCCACACCATTTCGCGGGGAGCCTTGTAAGAGCCGTAAAAGAGGCCGCGGAAAATATGGATATAGACGACGATGAAGAAGAAGCTGGCGCCGTTGGAATGGGCATAGCGCATCATCCAGCCGCTGTTCACGTCGCGCATGATGTGCTCGATCGAATTGAACGCGCCATCGGCCGAGGCGAAGTACCACATGGCGAGGACGATGCCAGTGACGATCTGGATAGTCAGGAAGACCCCGGAAAGAACCCCGAAGTTCCAACCGTAGTTGAGGTTTCGGGGAACCGGATAGCCGCCGCCGACCGCATTATAGGCCAGCCGCGGCAGCGGCAGCCGGTCGTCGATCCAGCGCCCGAATTCAGTCTTGGGTTCGTAGGGCTTGGCCCAGGCAAAGCTCATGACGAATTTCCCCCTGCTTAACCGATGGCCACGACGGTGTCGGACGTGAATTCATAATTCGGCACCATCAGGTTCAACGGCGCCGGCCCTTTGCGAATGCGGGCCGCCGTGTCGTAGTGCGAACCGTGACACGGGCAGAAATAGCCGCCGAAATCGCCGCGGTTCTCGCCCTCTCCGACGCCCAGCGGGACGCAGCCGAGGTGCGTGCAGACGCCAAGTGTGATCAGCCAGTTTTCCTTGCCCGGCTTGGTGCGCTCGGCGAGCGTCTGCGGATCGCGCAGTTCGCTGAGCGGCACGGCATTGGCCTGCTGCACTTCCTGCGGCGTGAGGTTACGGACGAACACCGGCTGCTTGCGCCAGCTGGTCTTGATGGCCTGGCCGGACGCAATCTTCGAAATATCGACCTCGGTCGATGCCAGCGCGAGGACGTCGGCCGGCGGGCTCATCTGGTTGATCAACGGAAGCACGACGGCGACCGCGCCGACGCCCGCGAAACTGACGGCGGCAATATTGATGAAGTCGCGGCGGCGGAGGCTTTCGTCGCCTTCCACCAGTGCTGCGTTGGTTTCTTCCAGCGTGGCCATGCTCACCCTTAATACCGAAATTTTGCGCGCGTGCCGAACGGCACAAGAACGAGCCCGCTTCGGCATTGCCGGCGCGGTTGGCGCGCCTGATAGCGCCTCACCCGGCAGTTGCAAATGGTCAAATTGCCCGACTTGTGCGGTGAACCGCACAACGACTATCGGCTCGCCATGCGGCTTTGCCTTTTCGAGCCCGAGATCGCCGGCAACGTCGGCGCCGTAATGCGGCTCGGCGCATGCATGGGTGTTGCGGTCCACCTTATCGAGCCGATGGGGTTCGATTGGGACGACAAGCGAGTCCGGCGGACGGCGATGGACTATATCGACCATGTCGAAGTCACCCGCCATTCGTCGTTCGATGAGTTTCGGTTGGCGAACCCGGGCCGACTGATTCTGTTCAGCACGAAGGGTGACAAGTCGCCCTACGATTTCACCTTCCAGCCGGACGACATACTGTTCTTCGGCAAGGAGAGCGGCGGCGTGCCGACGCAAGTGGCGACCGCGGCCGACGCGGTGCTGAGGATACCGATCCGGACCGAGGTTCGCTCATTCAATCTTGCCACGTCTGCCGCGCTCGCGCTTGGCGAGGCACTCCGCCAGACGGATTTGCTTCCGATTTGATCAGCCTGTTTCGCCTGCAGCCATCAACGTCTGAGTCCCCGCGCGACGTCCGCTCATGGCCTCCCGGAACATAACCGCCGCCGCGTAGAGCACCACGAGCGTTACCAGCCACCGCAGCATTTCCAGCGGCATTTCCTTAACGATGAAGGCGGCCAGCAGGACCGCCGGAACCCCGCCGATGGCGATGCCGAGCGCGATTTTAAGGTCGATCTGCCCGATCAGGATATGTCGACTGCCTGCCGCAGCGATTGTGATCGCGCCGCCGGTGGCCATGATCGGAAAGGCGAGCCTGGGATCCAGTCCCATCAGGCTGAGCATCACCAGGCTTGGCGCGTAATGGCCGATCCCGAAGTTCAGCAAAATTCCGAAAATGAAATTCGCGACGATCGCCACGATGGTGAGCTCAGGCGAAAGTCCGGAGGCCAATCCCCCGCTTGGAATGAGGTCGAGATTGGTCATGGTGTAGAGCACGGCGGCGATCGTCAGCGCGACTGAAACCGCGAGCTGAACTATCCAAACCTTGGTCTTGGAAACGATCGGCGCCCCAATCACTCCGCCAAGGGTTAGCGAAAGCGCGCAGCCCACCAGCAGGACCGGATCGACCAGAACACCGAGCAGGATCAGGAAGATGACGCCTTGTGCGATCGTTGGAAGGCTGTGTCCGACCAGCATCGTTTGCGGGATAAGCTGGTCGGGGACGAGGTTTCTGAACTTGAACCAGGCCATGGTCGGAGCGAAGGACCCGATGCCAAGCGTGTCGAAGAAATTGGTAACCGCTCCCAGGACCAAGCCTTCGCCAGTCGGAACCGTCTTCTTCGCAAGCACGGCACGAAGCAGGATGATCGTAAAGAGCAGGCTCGCCAGCCCAAGCGGAATGAGAATCGCGACCAGCATGGTGCCCCTCCACGCGGTTGATGGTGACTGCTTCTAGCTGATTGTCGCTGGCGCGGCTATTGGGCGCCCATGCTTGACCTAGACGACCAGCAACAAGCCGCCCGCGACT
>DASTVY010000087.1:0-8465 GCA_035758865.1 Sphingomicrobium sp.
AACTGGGCCTGATCGTCAGCCGCGCTTTTCACCTCCAGGAAATCGAGGCCGAAAACCGCCGGCTTGAAGCCGCTGGCGGCAACGCGACGGCAATGGGTGCACTGCTCACCGCAAGCCCGGAAATGGTCAAGGTGATCCGGACCATCGATCGCGTTTCCAATGCCGACGTGTCCGTCATGCTGCTGGGAGCCAGCGGCACCGGCAAGGAGCTGCTCGCCCGTGCGGTCCATGAGAAGTCTCCTCGGGGCAAAGGCGAATTCGTAGCCATTAACTGCGCCGCTATCCCTGAAAACCTGCTGGAAGCAGAGCTATTCGGCTATGAACGCGGAGCCTTCACGGGAGCAGTCAAGACGACGCCCGGCAAGATCGAGCTTGCCCAGGGCGGTACCCTGTTCCTTGACGAGGTCGGGGACATCCCGCTGCCGCTGCAGGTGAAGCTGTTGCGTTTCCTGCAGGAGCGCGTGATCGAGCGCATCGGCGGCCGCGCGCCGATCGCCGTCGACACCCGCATTGTCTGCGCCACGCACCAGGACCTTGATGCGATGATCGCCGAGGGCCGCTTCCGCGACGACCTTTACTATCGCCTTGCCGAGATTGTGGTGAAGATCCCAAGCCTCGCCGAGCGTGCCGGGGACGCAGTGCTGCTGGCGCGCCATTTCGTCAGCCGCTTCGCACGGGAGATGAACAGCAAGGCACAGACCCTTTCACCCGACGCGGCCGACGCAATCGACGCCTACGCCTGGCCGGGCAACGTCCGCGAGCTTGAAAACCGCATCAAGCGGGCGGTGATCATGGCCGACGGGAAGAACGTCACTGCCGCCGACCTCGACCTGCCGGGTGCGAAGGGTTCCGAGGCCGAGCCGCTGCCGATCAATCTTCGTGCCGCGCGTGAGGTCGCGGACCGCCGAGCAATCCGCCAGGCCCTGACCCGCACCGAGAATAATATCAGTGGGGCCGCCAAGCTGCTCGGCATCAGCCGCCCGACGCTTTACGACCTGATGAAGCAATATCGTCTCGGCGCCTGACGAAGCTACGAACCGGCGACTCCATTCGACCAGCGGACTCGCGTCACCTTCCGCTCAATCCTAGCCTCCCGCCCAAATTGGTCAGGGAGTCGCGTCATGGATCGTCGTTCATTCCTCAAGGCAGGCGGTGCGACCGCCGCCGTAGTTCCCTTCGCTACCGGCGCCGTAGCGCAGACCGCGCCCGCTACGGCAGCGGCCGGCGATGCCAAGCTCAATGCACTGTTCGAAGACATCTTCCAGGAGCGGGTGCAGCGCTATCCGGATCTCGCCAGCTCGCTCGGCCTGGACAAGGGCGCCAACGCGCATTTGAAATCGGAGCTGGACGTCCGTCCGAACGCGGTCGCACGCACCGAGGATCTGGCGCTTGCCAAGAACAACCTCACCAAGGTCAAGGCGGTACCGCCGGCAAGCCTTTCGCAAGCGGGCAAGCTCAATCGCGAGGTCGTCGTTTATCAAATGGAGACGGGGATCATTCCAGCCGACAAGTTCGGGATCGATTCCGTCCAGCGTCCCTACCCGATTTTCCAGCAGGGCGGTGGCTATTTCAATTGGCCGGACTTCCTCAATACGGATCACACGATCGAATCCGGTGCGGATGCCGAAGCCTATCTGTCGCGCCTCTCGCTCATCGGGAAGTTGCTCGACAATGACAGCGAGGATCAGCGCGCCCAGGCCGCCCGCGGATTCCTCGCCCCGGCCTGGTCGATCGACCTGACCTTGGCGCAGATGCGCAAGCTGCGCGAGCCGGCTCCCGAGGCCAATACGATGACCGACTCCCTCGTCACCCGGACGAAGGAAAAGGGCATTGCCGGCGACTGGCAGGCCCGCGCTGCGAAAATCGTGGCCGACAGCATCTATCCGGCTCTCGATCGCCAGATCGCCCTGATGGAGCAGCTGAAGCCGTCCACCAAGCCTGGTGACGGAGCGCAGCGCCTGCCGAACGGCGACGCCATTTACGCCGCAGCGCTGATGCAGGCGACCACGACCAATTTCTCGCCCGACGAGGTCCACCGGATCGGACTCGCCCAGGTGGCGGAGATCACGGCGCAGCTTGACACGATCCTGAAGGGCGCCGGCTTCACCCAAGGCACGGTCGGCGAGCGGCTGAACGCGCTCAACACCAGCCCAGCGCAACTTTATCCCAACACCGATGAGGGTCGCGTGGCGCTGATTGCCAGCCTCAATGAAGATGTGAAGGCGATGTACGCCAAGCTGCCGCGGGCATTTGCGACGGTGCCGAGCGCACCGCTCGAGATTCGGCGCGTCCCGGTCGAGATCCAGGACGGCGCCTCGAACGGCTATTACAACCGCGCATCGCTCGACGGGTCGCGGCCGGCGATCTACTTCATCAATTTGAAGGAGGTCGGCGACTGGCCGAAATATTCGCTACCCGCCCTCACCTATCATGAAGGCGTGCCCGGCCATCATCTGCAGATCAGCCTGGCCCAGGAATCGAAGGACATCCCGACGCTTCGCAAGATCGGCGGCTTCTCGGCCTATTCGGAAGGCTGGGCGCTTTATGCCGAAGAGGTTGCGGACGAGCTCGGCGGCTATGACGGTATCGAGCGCGCCGGCTACCTCCAGAGCTTCCTGTTCCGCGCAACCCGCCTGGTGGTCGATACCGGTCTCCATTCGAAGGGATGGAGCCGCGAAAAGGCGATCGATTACATGGTCGCCACAACCGGCTTCGCCCGTCCGCGCGTCCAGCGCGAAGTCGAGCGCTACTGCACGCAGATCGGCCAGGCCTGCAGCTACAAGGTCGGGCATATGACCTGGACCCGCGCCCGCAAGGAAGCGCAGGCCGCGCTGGGCGCGAAGTTCGACATCAAGCAGTTCCACGAAGTGCTGAAGGAAGGCGCGATGCCGCTTTCGATCCTCCAGCAACGGATCAAGGAACGCACCCAGGCCGCGCTGCGCGGCTAGGGAGCGGAGGAGCCAAGATATGGACCGTCGTGAATTTCTAAGGACGAGCGGCGCGGCAGCGCTCACCCTGCCCCTGCTTTCAGCCAATCCGGCCCATGCGCTGGTCCAGCAGGCCACTGCCGCTTCCGGCGATGCCGCGCTCAACGCCACCTTCGAGCGCATCTTCCAGGAGCAGGTTGCGACCTCGCCGACCTATGCGACGTTCCTTGGCCTGGACAAGGGCGAGCTGGCACCGCTGCGGTCGAAACTCGACATACGGCCGGTCGCAGCGGCGCGGCACGAGGAAGCGGCCCGAACCGACAAGTTCATCGGCTGGCTCGAAGCCATTCCGGAGGGCGGTTTGTCGGAGCCCGCGAAGCTCAATCGCGAGGTGATCCTGTGGGACCTCAAGACCAGTAATGTCGGGCCGAAGCGGTTCGACATCTCCAATCCCCAAAGTCCCTATGAAGTGAGCCAGCAGGACGGCTCCTACTTCTCGATCCCGGATTTCCTTCACAGCGCTCACACCATCGACAATGCGGCCGACGGCGAAGCCTATCTGTCGCGCCTCGCCCAGTTCGCGACGGTGCTGGACAATGAATCCGCCGAAGTTCGCCGCCAGGCCGGCACGGGATTCCTTGCGCCGGGATGGTCGCTCGATCTTGCACTGAAGCAGATGAAGGATTTGCGCGCGCCAACGCCCGAGCAAAGCACCATGGCGGATTCCCTGGCCAGCAGGGCAGCCGCCAAGAATGTGCCCGGCGACTGGCGGGCCCGTGCCGCCAAGATCATCGCCGACCAGGTCTATCCGGCGCTCGACCGCGAAATCGCGACTGTGACCGCGCTTCGTGCAACTACCAGACCCGGCGACGGCGTTTGGCGCGTACCGCACGGCGACGAGATTTACGCAGCCGCGCTGGCCGAAGCGACGACGACCCAATTTACCGCCGATGAGATTCACCAGATCGGGCTCCAGCAAGTTGCCGAGATCAGCGCGGAACTGGACAAGATCCTCCGCTCGGTGGGGCTTACCAGCGGAACGGTCGGCGAGCGGCTGACGGAATTCAACAAGCGTCCGGACCAGCTATATCCGAACACAGACGCCGGACGCCTGCAGCTGATCGACGACCTCAACGCCGGAGTGAAGGCGATGCAGGCCAAGCTGCCGCAAGCCTTTGCGACACTGCCCGACCAGCCGCTTGAAATCCGCCGAGTGCCACCGGAGATCCAGGAGGGCGCGTCGAACGGCTATTACCGCCAGGCGACCCTCGATGGGTCGCGCCCGGCGATTTACTTCATCAACCTGAAATCGACCGCGGACTGGCCGAAATATACGTTGCCGGCGCTGACCTATCACGAGGGCGTTCCGGGCCATCACCTACAGCTCAGCATTGCGCAGAAGTCTGGCGATTTACCGATGCTGCGGCGGATTGCCTTCTATTCAGCCTATGGCGAGGGATGGGCGCTCTATTCGGAGCAGCTGGCCGACGAGCTTGGCGGTTACAAGGGTGTCGAGCGGGCCGGATATTTGCAGAGCTTCCTGTTCCGCGCCGAGCGGCTGATCGTCGACACAGGCCTCAACCACAAGCGCTGGACCCGCGAACAGGCGATAGACCATATGGTCGCCACGACCGGCTTCGCGCGGGGGCGAGTACAGCGCGAAATCGAGCGCTATTGCGCTTCGCCCGGCCAGGCCTGCAGCTACAAGATCGGCCACATCGCCTGGAACCGTGCCCGCGCGAAGGCGCAAAAGGCGCTCGGTGAGAAGTTCGATCTCCGGGATTTCCACGCCATCCTCACCGAAGGCGCGATGCCACTGACAATCCTGGAGCGGCGGATCGACGAGCGGGTCAAGGCCCGGTTGGCGCGGGGCTAGCGACAGGCGCTAACTTCACTATTTTCATGGAGCCAGGCGCCATTTTTGTGAAGTTAGCGGGCGTTCGCCGCGACATCATCCATTGTTGCCGATGCGAAAGAGCCGGCAATCGTCATGTCACACCCCAGCGGCTGTAGGACAGCAGATTCAGCCTGATCGCGCGCAAACCAGTCAGTGGCCGTGCACATCGCTTCCAACATCGATAACGCACTCCGAATATTCGGAACTATCGATGACGCCGGCGTCCAATCCTCATGATGGTTTCGCCTTGTCATTAACCCTTTAACCTATTGTAATTAACCGGATTAAGAACGACCCTTTCGGCCAGCGGGAGTGTAGCGCGAGTCGCAGCGGGCCTGAAAACAGGGGTTCACTCAATCATTCGCAAGCCCGTGTGACGAGCGCGAGCGGCGGCATTGGACCGCCCTGTTCCCGAGTAAGGAGGGCGTGGTGGCTTATTCTGGCGTATATGTATTGGGCGACAGCCTGGTCGACGTAGGCAATGCCTTGAAGTTGGCCGAATGGTACGACGACCTTCCCTTCACCAGCCTGCCGGACGGCGCACCGACCGCCGAGGAGGGCTATTTCAAAGGTCGGTTCAGTGACGGCTATGTCTTCACGGACCTGATCAGCAACAAGTTCATCGGGCTCGTCAGCAAGCCGGTCTTCCCATACGGCTACGAAGATCCGTGGCTTGGGATTCCGATTGCCCCCTTCGCATCCGACCCAAGCGGGAAGAATCTCAATTTCGCTTATGGCGGAGCGCACATCATCAAAGGAGACGAAGCCGTCCTGGAGCTCGATGAGCAGACCGATGCTCTGCGCGATGCCGTGGACGGCAACTATCCTCACAACGGGCTCTATTTGATCACCTTCGGCGGCAATGATGTTCGCGATCTCGCGCCCGCGGGCGACGATCCCGTCTCTCAGGCCGAAGCCTATGCCCAGCTGCAGGACGTCGCCGACGAGCTTCTGCACGAGATCAAGCAGATGATCGATGACGGTGCCCAGAACATCGTCATCACCGGGATTCCCGATTGCGGCTCCATCCCCAAATATGACCGCGACGGCGACGGAGTATTGAACGCCAGCGAGCAGATGCGCGCCGACGCGGCGACCGAATATTCAATCTATCTCGACATGCTGATCCGAACTCAGGTCATTCCGGAGCTCCAGCAGGAGCTGGTCGAACGCGGCGTGGACCCGAGCAAGATCGTTTACCTGCCGGTCATGGATTATGTGAACGCGTCCGGCGAGACGGTCACCGGCGCATTGAACGCCAACCTGCCGAGCCTCGCGATGCTGAATGGCTTGGACCCGGATGATGTCGCCGCAAATCTTTTGGCATACCAGGACCTGGTCTGGTTCGATGAGGTTCATCCCAACGCCCAGGCGCATGCCCTGCTGGCCAGCTACGCGATATCGCTGATCAACGGGACACCCTGGATCGAGACGATGCCCCTGCTGGGGTCGGACGTTGACTATCGGACTGTTGCGACCATTGGCGCCGCCGGCGAAGTGGACGGCATTGTCGTCTCGATGGTGGCCGGCACCAGCTACACCTTCCAGATGCTCGGCATCAGTTCCGTTACGCCTTTCACGCTGGACCAGCTCAATATTGATTCGGCCGGCAGCGGAGTTGTGCTGGCCGATCCCTCGCTGCGGCTGCTGTCGAGCGGAGGTTCGGTCCTGATGGCCGATGACGACAGCGGTATGGGCCTCGATTCCTCGCTAACCTTCAATGCGGCGACCGCCGGACTGTACACGCTTCAAGCGTCCGCGGTCGGCGCCCTGACCGGGACTTATGTCCTCACCGCCACCGTGACCGGCGCCGCCATGACTGCCGGCAACACCTATAGCGTGACCAGCCCATCGACCCTGGTGATCGAAGGCATCGGCGGGATCGGCACGGATGTGGTCAAGGCCAGCGTCAGCTATGCGCTCGCGGCCGGAAGCGAAGTCGAAGTTCTTCGAACCGGGGCCGACGGAGGCAAGACGGCAATCAACCTTACCGGCAACGAGTTCGGCCAAAGGATCATCGGCAATGACGGCGCCAATGTCATCGAAGGCCGGGAGGGAGCCGACATCCTGACAGGAAACGGCGGCAGCGACCGCTTTGTGTTGAGCAGCTCGGCGCTCACCGGGCCCGGGAACATCGACAAGATCGTCGACTATAAAGCGATGGACGTCGTGGACATCACGCAGATCGTGAATGTCGCCGCGGGCACCAATGTTGTTTCCGGCGGCTACGTCCGGGTCACGACCTCGGGCCTCGTCCAGGTCGATGTGAATGGTGGCGGCAACGAATGGATCACGCTGAGCACGATCAACGGCACCAGCAACGTGACCATCCGCTATCTTTCCGGCGGTGTCGCCACCAATGTTACCGTTGGGCGCGTCAGCGATACTCTTGCGACGGCCGCGATGAGTAGTTCCGGAGTGCTCGCCAGTGCGGTGGCGGCAGCAGGGCTTGTTGCCCAGGGAGAAGAGTCGCAGTCGCAAGCCTTTCCGGACGATCACGGCTCAATCCAGACCAGGGCGACCGGTTCCAGTGCCACAGCAACTGCAAGCGCTTTCGTCCCGGACTTGGAAGACCATTCCACTTTCCTGCAAGCAACAAGCGATCAGGGCGCCGAAACAGTAAGGAATTTGGGGAGCGGCCGTCCGGCCGGCTTCGATTCCGGCACCGCCGACGCTGGCCCATTGGCGGCCGCGACGGACCCTCGCCTGTCCCTTTCCGAATTCCAGCAGGGAACCGAGCCGCAAGTGCAGACCGGCTCAGAATCGATGGTTGCGCGTGGCATTGCGATGCCCAGTGCGGAGGCACTGGCATCGACCGATGTCGCGGCCTCTTCGGACGACGGTCAGCCGAAGTCGACCGGCGAAGTCGAGCGGATCCTTGCCGACGCGTTGAATGCGGGAGGTCAGGAGCAGGTCATCGACGACTTGCTGGCTTCATTGCCCACCAAGGCAATCCACGCCGCCCTCGAGTCCGTGTCGGATCATGCGTCGGGCGCCTGGTCCAGCCTGGCAGTCAATTTTGCCATGAACCACGGCATTTCCGGCGAGATGCTTGCTCTGCATCACGATGCTGCGCCGGTAACTTAGGGGCCTAGGCTGCGCGGGCGAGCTGCTCGGATGGCCTACGCGACGCTCGCCCCCCGGGCGAGCTGCTCGGCCATTTCGGCGACTTCCAGCCAGCGCAGTTCGGCTGCCTCGATCTCAGCACGGTGGCGGGCGATGCGGTCCGTCAACTCCGCGAAGCGCTTCGGGTCTCGCGAAAACAAATCGGGATCGTGGAGCGCTTCCTCGTCGGCAGCGATCGATGTTTCCAATTTCTCGATCTCGCCCGGAAGCCGGTCGAGGTCGCGCTGGTCCTTGTAGCTGAGCTTTGCGCTCGGCGCCGGCCTGCGATCTTCAGTGACCGGCGGCGCCTTGGGCTTCGAGACAGGCGCAGCCTGCATCCTCCGGCGCTTTGCCCAATCCTCATAACCACCCGCGACAATGTCGACGCGGCCCGACCCGTCGAGGCCCAGCGTGACCGTCACCGTCCGGTCGAGGAAATCGCGGTCGTGGCTGACGATCAGGACCGTACCCTCGTAATCGGCGATGACTTCCTGCAGCAGATCGAGCGTCTCGAGATCGAGGTCGTTGGTCGGCTC
>DASTVY010000383.1:0-5776 GCA_035758865.1 Sphingomicrobium sp.
GCCAATCACGTTTCGCCTCATGCCGCGGCCGCCCAGGAAGCGGAGGATGAGGCAGGAGTGCGCGGTGCCGTCTGCCCGACTGCGCTGGGCACCTATCGTTACCGGAAGCGCAAGGGCAGCGGCGCGTCACTGATGGCCGACGTCGAAGTCTTCCCGCTCGCGGTCAACGAACAACTGTCGGACTGGAAGGAAAAGAAGCAGCGTGAACGCCGCTGGTTTTCGCTCAGCGACGCCGCCAGGGCGGTCGATGAGCCCGATCTCAGGGACCTGATCCGATCCTTCAATTCCACCGAATTCAACCAGGCGGCGCGGGGGGTAAGCGTCCTTAGCGTCGTCGCCGAAAAATCGAAAGTAGGACCGATGTTTGCCTGGTTCCAACGCCTGCTGCCGAAGACGGGCGGCTTCTTCGAACTGTTCGAAGCGCATGCGGTCGCGCTCACCGCCGCCGCCGATGCGATGGGGCGGCTGGTCCGGGGTGGGCCAGAGATGCACGAGAATGCGCGCGAGATCTTTGAGCGCGAACATGACGCCGATATGATCATCCGCGACGTTCTGAAGACCGTTCGGCAGACATTTCTGACCCCCTTCGACCGCAGTGCCATCACCGCTTTGATCGGTTCGATGGATGATGCGATCGACGAAATGCAGGCCGCCGCCTCGGCGATCGAGCTCTATGAGCTAAAGGAATTCGGCCAGGAAATGACCGATATGGCGGCGATCATCGTCGATTCCGCCCGGCTGGTGGCCGAAGCCATGCCGCTGTTGCGCAATGTTAGCCCGAATGGGGAGCGGCTTCACGAGCTGACCGAGCGCCTGGTCCGGATGGAAGGCCATGCCGACGAAATCCATTCGGCGGGGCTCAAGGCTGCATTCCAATTGCATCGCAACGGCAATGCCATCGAATTTGTCGTGCAGCGGGAGATCTTCAAGCATCTCGAACGGATCGTCGACGCCTTCGAAGATGTCGCCAACGTTATCGACGGCATCGTCATCGACCATAGCTGAGCGGCGCTCGACCGATGCACGAATTGGCCCTGCCGCTGCTCGTCGGACTGATCGTCCTGGCGCTGGCGTTCGATTTCCTGAACGGGCTGCATGATGCCGCCAATTCGATCGCGACGGTTGTTGCGACCAAATTGCTCGGCCCGGTGCAGGCTGTGGCCTTTGCCGCCTTTTTCAATTTCGCGGCCTATTTCCTGACCCTGGCCTGGCCACAGCTACACGCGGTCGCTGACACGATCGGCAAGGGCCTGATCGACAAGGACCTGGTGACCCCTTCGGTGGTATTCGGGGCGCTGGTCGGCGCGATGTTCTGGAACGTCGTCACCTGGATGAAAGGCATTCCCTCCTCGTCCAGCCACGCGCTGGTCGGCGGCATCGTCGGTGCCGGCGTCGCTCATGCCGGCCTCACCGGCGTGCAATGGACCGGCCTCAACAAGACGCTGGTCGCGATCGTCCTGTCGCCGACCTTGGGCATGATCCTGTCGATGCTGATCATGCTGGCGTCGAGCTGGCTGCTGGTCCGGGCCAGCGCTGCAGGAGCCGAGCGGACCTTCCGCTCGATGCATCTCCTATCGTCCGCTGCCTATTCGCTCAGTCACGGGCTCAACGATGCACAAAAGACGATGGGGATCATCACCGTCCTCCTCTATTCGACCGGCTATCTCACCGGCGATTTCGAGGTTCCGCACTGGGTTGCGATCAGCTGCTACATCGCCATCGGCTGCGGCACTCTGATGGGCGGATGGAGGATCATTGAAACGATGGGCAGCCGCATCACCAAGCTGTCGCAGCACCAGGGGTTCAGCGCATCGCTCGGCGGATCGGTCATCATCTTTACGGCAAGCGCGCTGGGCATCCCGGTGTCGACCACCCACACCATTACCGGTTGCGTCATCGGCGCCGGCGTCGCCCGCCGCGCCTCGGCCGTCCGCTGGGGCGTCGCCCGCAACGTCGTCACCGCCTGGGTGATCACCATTCCCTGCTCCGGCGCTGTCGCCGCCTTCTTCTACTGGCTAACTACCTTTTTTGCTTAAGGAACTGATGTTCGACCTCCCGCCACCCGATCCCGGCATCGAATTCGTCGTCGCCAGCCGCGGTATGTCCAAGGGTATCGCCCAGACTGAAGGCCCCCAGGCGCTTGTTCGGCCCTACGTCCAGCTAGGGCCGGTACAGCTTGCCGCCCAATGGAAGAACCTCAGCTCGCCGACGGCGGGCGGAGAGGCTTCGGCCATTCTCAGCATCGCGCCGAAGCTCGGACAGTTCCAGCTGAATGCCAGCGCCGCCTACAAGCTGAATACCGGCGTCCGTGGCCCGACCGACAACAAGAGCTGGGAGTTTACCGGCACCGTCTCCCGCAAGTTCGGCAAGCTGAGCCTGCGCATCCACACCATCTACAGTCCGGACGACCTCGGCAGCGCGGAGCGCTCGCTGTTCGTCGAGGGCGGCCCGACCCTGGAGATCGGTAAGTCCACCCGAATCTCCGCCGCGATCGGCCGGCGCGACCGCATCAACGGCGACGATTACACCGCATTCAACGCCGGTATCGCCAGGACGATCTTCAAGGGCATGACCCTCGACGCCCGCTATTACGGTACCAACCGGAGCGACCTTGGCGAATTCCTCGAGGATCGCCTGGTCGTCAGCGCGCGGATGTCCTTCTGACCGATACCTTAAGTGATCGTCAGCAAAGCGATCTGCCAAGTCATTCCATCAGTGGTCGCGATTATGCCAATCGTCTCGTTGAGCGGCGGGGCCGTGAATTGCGCAACAAACTGTACATCACCCGGCGGGAACGCAAATTGGGTGAGAGGCTGCACCATGCCCGGATCGACGAGCTGAATGTTGCTGGGATCTGACGCATCGATTGCGCCTTCAGGCGCCCAGTACAACTGCAGGGCGGTTCCATCTGGTGCCGGTTCATCAAGGGAAACATAGGCAAGGACCGGCTGCCCCATCGGTACCGTGGTGGGATCGAGGCCCAAACTCGTCACGCTTGGCTGGCTGCCTTCGGGCGGCGGATTGACCGGTGAGGCCTCGGTTTCCACATGCTCCCACGTATCGCCGCGCAGGTCCTGCGGACCATTGATCATCAGGCTGGTAAGGCCGCCGAACATGACGATGGTCCGGCGCTGCGCATCGAACGACGCAGCATGGCCCCACCGCCCGGCTGGCCCCATATCCTGCCTTTGCGTCCACTGGCCGTTCGTGAACGCCCAGCTGTCGTCGAACAGGGTCGGAGGTGGGTTAGGAACGCGGCTGTTGAGTCCCCCGAACAGAACCAGCTGGGCGTCGGTCGAAACCAGCGCAGGCCGGGTGCAGGCAGGGGGACCGATGTCCTCGATCTGGGTCCAGGCATTGCCGTCCCATTCCCAGGTGTCGGAAAAGGTCACTCCATTCTCATCCTCGCCGCCGAACAGCAAGGTCCTCTGCCGGACGAGGTCATAAGCCATGCCATGGTTGGTCCGCGGCGGCGGGCCGGCATCCTCGACCTGGGTCCAGGACTCGCCGTCCCATTCCCATGTGTCGCGCATCATCTCAGCCGAATTGCCGCCGAACAGTACGATCCGTGACCGGCCCTGGTCGAACGTCATGCCATGACCGTCGCGGGCGGAAGGCCCGCTATCCTCGACCTGCGTCCAATATTCGCCATTCCACGACCATGTGTCCCGGGTCAGCGCAGCGCTCGTCCGTCCACCGAACAGCCAGGCGACGTTCCGCGCGGAGTCGAAGCACATCCCATGATCGAAGCGGGCAGCGGGCCCCGTATCGGCGACTTGGGTCCAGTTCTGGCCGGTCCATGCCCAGCTGTCGCCGAGCGGCGCGTCGTTCGCCCCTCCAAACAGCAATGTCCGCTGCCGCGCCGTGTCGTAGCACATGGCATGGCCGTACCTGGGCGACGGGCCGATATCTTCCTTTTGAGTCCATAGGAAAGCAGGCATATCGGACCTCCCTTGGCAGAGCGGTCAGACTCTGCTCAATCGCTTCGCTCGTCAATCTCCGGAAGTTTTCAGCCAATAGTGACCGGCCAAATCAAAGATGTTATGCCCGGCTTCGAGCAATCAGGGGAGTATGCGGGCATGGCACGGAACGATGACCTTGTGAACCGCACCTTGGATGCGCTTGAACGTCTTATGCGAATGTTCGCAGCGGAACGGATCCTTTACCTCGTTTGTGCGGCAGTTTCCTTCGTCTTGCTGATGATTTTTGCCGTCATGTTCATCAAGTCCGGGAAAATCGAGGCATTGGATCTGGGCTTGCTGTTCGGTGCATCCGGTTTGATCGCCGCCTCTACTGCCCGAGTATCCTTCTTCCTCAACAAAAGCTTCGACCTCATCTCGGCAATTATCGAGCAGTTGGCTGGCATTGGAAAGAAGAACCCATGACGGACGCAGAGAGTGATTTCGACCTGGCCCGGGTGCACGAAAGCATTGCGAGCCTTCGAAGGTCTACCCGCCGCACCCTGCCGCTGTTCCTGATCGGCATCGTCGCGACGCTGGTGGCCGCCGGTATTGCGCTCTACTTCATCCTCACCCTGTCGGCCGACCTGAAGGAAGCGCGGGCTTCGCTGCGGGAATCGCAGGCGGCACTGACCCAGGCTCGGCTCAGCCTGGCGAAGGCCAACGCCACTTTGGTCGAGACGCAGGGGGCGACTGGCTCCGAAGCCAATTCGGAACAGATCGCGGCTGCGATCAAGCAAGTCTCCGTCAGCCAGCAGGACTTGCGCAGCGCTTCCTCGTCGCTGACCCAGGCGAGCTCCAAACTCCCCCAGCCGCAAGCGAGCATATCGCTTACCGGAAACTGGACCGACCAATATGGCACCATCTACGCCGTCCGCCAGAAGGGAAGCAGCTTCGGCTACCGCGCAGCCTTCCGCAACGCGGCCAACTTGGGCCCAGCCGGCGTGGGACGGGCCGAAGGCAGCGTCAATGGGTCCAATCTCAGCTACACCTACCGGGACGGCGCCGGTAACAGATATCAATGCACCGCAGTTGTCGCTCCAGATGGCCAGCGCATCGACGAGACTTGCCGCACCAAGGAGGGCAAGCTGCTGACGGTTGGGCTGGTCCGTACCTGACGGCCGCTAGGGCCGCCAGTCGAAGCCACCGATGATATCGCCCTTCGCTGCCGTGGTTTGCGCCGGGTTGGTGACGTTCAGCGTGTAGCCGCCCTTCACCTGGACCCGATAAAGGACCCTGCTGTTGTCCGGCGAATAGCGGCCGCCCCACCCGGATATGATTGGATTGTCGGAAACTTCGCCGACATCGTCATATTGGACTTCGCGAAGTGCAAGCCCATCATAGTATAGAAATTTCATGCAGCTGGGCTCGAGCGCGCCCGAGCAGCGAGCCGTGTCGAAGGACATGGCCGCGCCGAGGTTGGGGTCAGCCCAGACGGTTGTCGGAGCGCTCGGATTGGACATGTTGCGGCGCTGGATCTCGGTCCCGCTCGCGACATTCCCATATCTGACCAGGAAACCGCTTCCATCGCCCAGCCACCGGGCAGAGCTGTAGCTATCGTTTTGACCATCGGTTGAAGCGATCGCCGGCCCATAGGCCCCGTTCGACCACACCCGGATTTCGACGGTTTGTGGATTGGAGCAGCGACGGATGATCAGCAAAGAACCGTTCGAAGGATGATAATCCAGGCTGTCGACCCAACAGCCGTCGTTGAATGGGGTGACGGTGCGTCCGCCACCGGCATCGTTGTAACGGATGATCTTGAAGCCTGTGGATCGGCTCTCCACGACTGCCAGCTCGTTGCCGCCCCCAGTCGC
>DASTVY010000059.1:0-13103 GCA_035758865.1 Sphingomicrobium sp.
AGCGTGCCCGAATGCAATCCGTCCGTCGAACGGGCAATACCCGCATCAGCCATGTTAAGAATCTCCGCCCCCTAAACGTTGCTCTTGCTGACCGGTTGTAACGCTACTGCAAAGTTCGACCGTCGGCAATTCGACTTTGCCAGATTTTCCTTGGCTTTCAATATCGGAGAGCAGCGGCGCCCCAAGTAAATCCGCCGCCCATCGCTTCCAGCACCAAAAGGTCGCCCGGTTTGATGCGCCCGTCGCGGACCGCGACGTCCAGCGCCAGCGGAACCGAAGCCGCTGACGTATTGGCGTGGCGATCGACGGTCACGATGACCTTCTCCGCAGGTAATCCCAGCTTTCGGGCCGTCGCGTCGAGAATCCGGGCATTGGCCTGATGCGGCACAACCCAGTCGATGTCGGCGGCCGTGAGACCCACCTCGGACAGCACCTCCGACAGAACGTCCGCCAGATTGACGACCGCGTGACGGAACACCTCCCGGCCTTTCATCCGTAGCTTGCCGACCGTGCCCGTTGTCGAGGGACCGCCATCCACGAACAGCAGGCCATTATGTCGGCCGTCGGCGTGGAGCTTGGTCGAAAGAACGCCTCGCTCCCCTTCCTCGGCCTCCAGAACGATCGCTCCAGCGCCGTCACCAAACAGAACGCAGGTAGTGCGGTCCTCCCAGTCGAGGATCCGACTGAAAGTCTCGGATCCGATGACCAGCGCCCGCTTGGCATTTCCGCCGCGGAGCATCGCGTCGGCTACGCTCAGCGCATAGAGAAATCCGGTGCAGACCGCGTGCACGTCAAACGCAATGCAATCTTCAATTCCAAGCAGGGCCTGAACCTTCGTCGCCGAGGAAGGGAAGGTCTGGTCGGGGGTGGCGGTGGCGAGGACGATTAGGCCAATATCGTGGGGCTCGAGCCCAGCTGCTTCTAGAGCATTGCGGCAGGCCTGCACCGCCAGTGTCGCCGTGGTTTCGCCGTCTGCCGCAAGATAGCGGCTGCGGATGCCGGTCCGTTCGACGATCCACTCGTCAGAGGTCTCGACCCTGTCGGCCAGTTCCGCATTGTCGACCCGGCGCTCGGGGAGAGCGGAGCCAGTGCCCTTGACGACGGAACGAAGGGTCATTCGGCAGCTGCTCCGGTGAATGCGTGGGCGCGGAAATTGTCGAGATCGTCGCCGATCTTGCGGGTGATGTCGTTGCGGACCATCGAGGCTGCAACTCCGATCGCGTTGGCCACCCCCTTGTAATTGGCGCCGCCGTGGCTCTTCACGACCAACCCATTCAGGCCGAGGAAGACCGCGCCATTATGGTTGTTGGGGTCAAGGTGGGTCTTCAATAGGTTCAGCGCAGGCTTGGAAAGGGCGAAGCCGGCCTTGGACCGAAGTGACGATGTGAAGGCGCGGCGCAGAAGGTCGGTGACGAATCGCGCCGTGCCCTCCGCGGTCTTCAAGGCAATATTGCCTGAAAATCCATCGGTGACGACTACATCGATATCGCCGCGGCTGAGCTTGTCACCCTCGGTGAATCCGTCGAATTTGAGCGGCAGGTAGGTTGCTTCCCGAAGGAGCGCGGCGGCTTCCTTGAGCTCGTCAGTGCCCTTGAGCTCTTCGGTGCCGATGTTGAGCAGCTTGACCCGGGGCTTGTTGATTCCGAGAACCGTACGCGAATAAGCGGAGCCCATCACTGCGAACTGGACCAGGTTTTGGGCGTCGCACTCGGTATTGGCGCCAAGGTCGAGCATGACGCAATCGGTAGCGCCGAGAGTCGGCAGCAGCGCTGCCAAAGCTGGCCGGTCGATCCCAGGCATGGTGCGAAGCGCAAGCTTGGCCATGGCCATCATCGCGCCCGTATTGCCGCCGGACAAGGCGGCATTGGCCTGGCCGTCCTTTACCGCATTGATCGCCATGCCCATCGATGTGGTCTTGGCGCGCCGAATGGCCTGGCTTGGCTTTTCCGACGCATCGATGGCGTCAGTCGTATGGTGGATGGTGACCGCGTCCATTAACGGGCGGTGCTTTTCGAGCTCGGGCTTGATCAGCTTCTCATTGCCGAAAACATCGAAGCGGAGCGCCCGATCCTTGCGGCGCGCACGTGCCATGCCGGCGATCATCACCGCCGGGCCGATGTCTCCACCCATGGCGTCAATCGCGATGCGTGGGCTCACGTCCATGCGTGTGGCGCCCTCGTCCGCGATGCCGCTCAGGCCTCGGTCGAAACGATCTCGCGGCCGTTATAGTGGCCGCAGGCCGAGCACAGGTTGTGCGGCAGCTTCAGTTCGCCGCAGTTCGGGCATTCCTGAAACGCAGCCGGGCTCAGCGCATGATGGCTGCGGCGCATGTTGCGCTTCGAGGGCGAGGTCTTTCTCTTAGGGACGGCCATCTCGGCTCTTCCTCAAATTCGGTTCAAAAAAATAGGCGACTCTCCTGCGCCCAGCTCGTCGTGAGTTCCCATAGGAGAACCCCCGCGGCGGCGGCCGGATCGTCGCTAACGAAGGCGCCCTATAGCGAAATGAGCGGGCGACGCAAGCGATTCAAACCCGTTGCAGGACCTTGTCCGCGACGAAGGGATTGGTCGCCCGCTCATGGCCGAAGGTCGACATTGGCCCGTGGCCGGGAACAAAGCGCGTATCGTCCCCCATCGGCCACAGCCGCTGCGTGATCGAATCCAGCAATTGCTGATGATTGCCGCGCGGAAAGTCCGTTCGGCCGATCGACCCCTGGAACAGCACATCTCCGACCATCGCGAGTTTCGATTCGGCATGGTGGAAGACGATATGGCCAGGGGTATGACCCGGGCAGTGCCTGACGTTGAGGGTCAATTCGCCAACCCTGACGGTGTCGCCATCTTCCAGCCAGCGATCGGGTTCGAAGGGCTTGCCGCGGACGCCGTAGCGATGGCCGTCCTCTTCCAGCCGGCTGATCCAGAAAATGTCGTCGCTATGCGGGCCTTCGATCGGAACGCCCAGTTCTTCCGCAAGAATGCCGGCGGACCCGCAATGGTCGATGTGACCGTGGGTAACGAGGATCTTCTCGATCTTCGCCTTGGACTGGTCAGCAGCCGCTTTTAGCCGCTCCAGGTCGCCGCCTGGATCGACAAAAGCGCCCCGCATCGTCTCGGTACACCAGAACAAAGTGCAGTTCTGCTGAAGCGGAGTAACGGGAATGATCGCCGCCCTAAGAGGCGGATTTTGCGCCGGATTCGACATGCAGGAATGCGCCTAGGGAGCGCTGGGCAGCTTGTCGAGCGCTGGCGGGACATCCTTCATCGACGACGAGACAGTTTCGGCACGTCGAAGCGCCCGCAGCACATTGCCGCCTGCAAGCTTGGCCAAATCGTCGTCGCTCCAGCCGCGCTTGATCAGTTCGGCAAAGATCAGAGGGTAGGTTTCAACCCCCGTCAGGCCGGTCGGAGTGAAGGGTATGCCATCGAAATCGCCGCCGAGCCCGACATTGTCGTGACCAGCGACCTTGACGACATGTTCGATATGATTTGCGACGTCGGTGACGCCGGTATCCGGACGCGGATGGGCGTCTTCCCATGCCTTCATACCGGCCTCGACGGCCGACTTGCTGGCACGATGGATGGCCTTCAGCCGGGCCTCCTCGGCGGACTGTGCCGCACCCCATTCCCACACCGATTTGGACAGGAACGGCGGCACGAAATTGACCATCACGACACCGCCATTGGCCGGGAGCAGCCGGAGGATTTCGTCGGGTACGTTGCGGGGATGCGGGTTCAGTCCGGCCGCCCCGCTATGGGAGAATATGACGGGCGCCCGGCTCGCTTCGATCGCGTCGCGCATGGTCGCGGGAGAAACATGGCTGAGATCAACCAGCATGCCGAGCCGGTTCATTTCGCCAATCACCTTCACTCCGAACGGCGACAAGCCATCGAATTTGGGCTCGTCCGTCGCGCTGTCGGCCCATTCGGTGGTCTGGTTGTGGGTCAGCGTCATGTAGCGTGCGCCGAGGCGGTAGAATTGGCGAAGTGCCCCGAGGTCGCCACCGATCTGGCGCCCCCCTTCGATACCGATCATCGATGCGACCCTGCCCCGCTTGTGGATTCTGACGACGTCGTCGGCGGTCAGCGCGCGCTCCAGATCATTGGGATAGGCGGCGATCATTCGGTCGACGATGTCGATCTGGTCGATGGTCCGCCGGATCGCCTCGTCTCCGGTATAGGTGCCGTCGATGTAGACCGACCAGAACTGCCCTCCCACTCGGCCGGCATGGAGCCGCGCCATATCGGTCATCAGCGGGTCCTTCTCCCACTTGTCGGTTCCGCTGGCGAGCTTGTCGACGCTGTACCCGTGATTTTCCTGCAGCTGTTCAGCGATGTCGTTGTGGCCGTCAATCAAAGGTGTCTTCTTGAGGACTCGGTCGATCCGCGCCTGAACCTTGGGCTCGATGGGTTGCTGGGCGGGAAGCGACGTTGAAGCGAGAAGCAGGGCGGCCAATAGGGACAAGCGCATCGATGGGACTTTCGGGCAGAATGGACAGTCGCGAGGGTTTACGGAGCAGTGCCAAGCGGGGCAATGGCACTTCATGTGGATCCTGTTCGACGATGCGCGGGACGGGGGCGCGCCGCCTCGGCTCTATTCCGGGCCCGAACAGGTCATTGTTGTGCATGAGCTGGATGAGGTCATTCCAGCGCTCGCAACAATCCGACAGGGGCTGAAGCGCGGTCAACATGCGGCGGGCTACCTGGCTTATGAAGCCGGTCACGCCTTTGATCCAAAGCTCGCAGCCAGTTTTCGTAGGCCCGAGGGGCCCTTACTCTGCTTCGGGCTATTCAAGGGGTTCGAATCGCCTGACATCCCAGACTTGCTTGGGTCCCCTGACAGTGCCTTTGTCGGCCTTCCTTCACCGCGGATATCGCGGACCCATTACGAGCGGACTGCAACGGAAGTTCGCGGTCATTTGCTTGCCGGGGATTTCTACCAGGCGAACCTGACCTTCGGCTGCGAAGTTCCGATTGCCGGCAATCCGGCGTCGATCTATGCGCGGCTGCGAAGGTCAGCACAATCGGGGTGGGGGGGTGTCCTCCTCCACGACGACCGGGCCATCATCTCCCTGTCTCCCGAACAATTCTTCACGCTTCGGCGTGGGATCGTCGAGGCGCGCCCAATGAAGGGCACTGCGCCGCGTCACAGCGTTGAAGCCGCCGACCGGGCCGAGGCTGCCGAGCTTGCGGCCGATGAAAAGCAGCGCGCCGAAAACTTGATGATCGTCGACCTGATGCGAAACGATCTGGCGCGAGTCTCCATTGCGGGCAGCGTCGAAGTGCCTGAGCTGTTCGCGGTCGAAACCTATCCAACGGTCCATCAGATGGTCAGCCGGATCACCTCCCAACTGAGACCCGAATGCGATGCAGTCGACATCATCCGCACCATATTCCCCTGCGGATCCGTGACAGGCGCACCGAAAATCGCCGCCATCGACGCGCTAAGGCGGCTCGAACTCGAACCACGCGGTGCCTACACCGGCTCAATGGGCTGGATTGAACCCAATCGGCACGGCGACGCGGGGGATGCGGCGTTCAATGTGCTGATCCGGACTCTGGAATGGCATCGGCCAGAGGCCAAGGCGCGGTTCGGTCTTGGCTCGGGGCTTGTCGTGGACAGCAAGCCAAGCGATGAATGGGCCGAGTGCTTGTTGAAAGGGGATTTCGTGCGGCGCGAGGGCCAGGATTTCGACCTGATCGAAACGATGCGGTTTGACCCGTCAGAAGGCATTGTTGACCTCGACAGGCATCTCGACCGAATGAGGAATTCCGCGGCAGACCTGGACTTCTGCTTTGATCGCCACGCCGCGCGCAATGAGCTTCAGGCCGCGACATTCGGCCGCAAGCAACGAGCGATGGTCCGCCTGCTTCTTTCCCGGAGCGGAGCGATGGCCATCCAGGCCAAGCCCTATGACGATCCCGAGCAATTGCCGGTCCGAGTAGCCGTAAGGCCGCTGCCCGTCGACCCGAGCGATTTTCGCTTGCGTTACAAGACAACCGATCGCCGGTTTCTGGACCTCGCCCGGCAGCGCGAGGACGCCTATGAAACGATATTCGTCGATCCCGATGGCCAGCTGACCGAAGGGAGCCGGACGAGCATCTTCGTCGAACGTGAGGGAAGGTTGCTGACACCACCGCTTTCCCGCGGTTTGATGCCGGGTATTTTGCGAGCAAAGCTGATCGAGGACGGCAAAGCGGAAGAGGCGGAACTCACCCCGGCCGACCTCCAGAATGGCTTTTACATCGGCAATGTCGTTCGCGGCCTGATTCCCGCACGCGTAGCTTAGGCAGCGATCGGGAAACGCAGCATCCGGTCAGATACCGGGACCAGCGCGGCGGCCCGGGGGCCGACCTTTCGGACAATCTCCGGATGACCTGCGTCGAGCCCGCCGGTCAACGCGCCATATGCCGGCAGGATCAGCTTCGTGCCGCTGGCGACGAAGCACCGCCGCGACACGCTACGGCCCCTGAGATTTAGACGCATCTTCGGATGAAAATGGCCGGAAATCTCCGGTCGGGTCTCGCCCACGGTGGCCTCATGGCGAAGAATAACGCCTGCCACATTGCATTCCTCTTCGATCCGTCCGCCACAATGATCGATGAAGCCGATGTCGTGGTTGCCGACGATCCAGACCCAGTCGATCCGCGAAGTGAGGCTCAGCAGCAGCTCTCGCGCCTTGTTCGGCAGCCGCTCGCAGCCAAACCGGTCGTGGAAGCTGTCCCCCAAACAGTATAGGCGCTTCGCCTGGGTCCTTTCGATCTCCGCTTCGAGCATGTCGAGCGTAGCCTGCGAGTCATACGGCGGCAGCATCTGGCCAAGGCGGGCGAACCAGCTCGCTTTTTCGAGGTGAAGGTCTGCAACCAGCAATGACCGTTCCGCAGGCCAGTACACGGCACCTTCGGGGCTGGCGCGAAATTCATGATCTGCGAACGAAAGGGGAACCATCGAATCGGCCTGTAGCTCCAATTCGGCCATTATTCCAAATGGTTCATGACATGATCGCGAAGCGCTCGTGCATCGTGCAACGCATTGTGAGGAACCACGCTGTTGGCAGCGGTCGAAAAGCCATGAAGCGGAACGAAGTGAAGGCTTAGCGGCGGGACGGACAGCATCAGTCCCGGTCCAGTCACCAGCAGCATCGCAAACTGAGCCAAATCCTCCGGCCAATCGGCAACGATGTCGGGTGCCTCGTCATGCTCCAACCACGCTGCCAAGGCTTCTGCGGCCGCCCGGCGCGAAAGCGGTGGGCCCTGCAAGCCATCGGGCACCATATCGAGGTATGGAATGACATGGCGTTCTACCCAGGGATCCATGGGAACATCGCATTCCAGTGTGACGTAGAATTCCTCGCTACCGTCCTCGGGCACCAACGCGAGGCTCAATAGCTGGCCGCCGAAGCCGTTATATTCCGTGTCGAGAAAGTAGCGCATCGATACTTACTCTGGACGAGCGCGCTCGAACGTTCCAGTCTCGAATCTTGTAATCACTCGGGAGGGATGACCGATGCGCATGATATGGACGGGAACGGCACTTGCCTTGGTACTTCTGGCATCGGGCCCAGCAGTGGGCAAACCAGGCGATCCCGGCCGAGAAAAAGTAGTCGAAGCAATTAAGGCGGATCATCAGGCTTCGATCGAACGCCTGCGCAAATGGATTGCGCTGCCGACCATCGCAAATATGAACATCAACCACCGCGAAGGTGCCGAATATATGCGGCAGCTGGTGCTCGACGCGGGCTTTCAACAGGCCAAGATCATCGACACCGATGGCGTACCGGGGGTGTTCGCAACGCTTGACGCAGGCGCCAAGGACACGCTCGCAATCTACTTCATGTATGACGTCAAGCATTATGACCCGGCGGAATGGTCGTCACCTCCGCTGGAAGGCCGGATCGTAGATCGGCCGGGTGAAGGGAAGGCGCTGGTGGGTCGCGGCGCGGTCAATCAGAAGGGTCCGGAAACCGCCTTCCTGACCGCGCTGCGCGCTTTCAAGACCTCGGGGGTAAAGCTTCCGGTCAACCTGGTATTCGTTGCCGAAGGCGAGGAGGAAATCGCCTCCCCCCACTTCTCGCAGGTCGTTACTCAGCCCGAGGTCAAGGCTGCTTTGGAAAAGGCCGTCGGGATCATCATCCCGTCGGCGAGCCAATCGGTCGATGGACAGGTGACGTTGCTTTTGGGCGCCAAAGGAGCGGTCGAACTGCAGCTCATCTCGAGCGGGGAAAAATGGGGCCGCGGACCCAACAAGGACATTCATTCCAGCCTCAAGGCAAATGTCGACAGCCCGGTGTGGCATTTGATCAAAGCCCTCAACAGCCTGGTTTCGGAGGATGGCCAAACACCAGCCATCGACGGCTGGTACGAAAATGTGAAGCCGCTGACTGCCCGGCAGAAGGAACTGATCGCTGCGGACGTCGCTGCAGGAAACGAAGCGGACGACATGAAAACGCTGGGTATCAAGCATTGGTACAAGGATGAGGATTATCTGACGGCCTCGTACCGCCTGGCGGAACAGCCCACGATCAACATCCAGGGCCTGGTGAGCGGCTATATGGGGCCCGGCGGAAAGACGGTCCTTCCGGGCCGCGCCGAAGCTAAGATCGATCTTCGGCTGGTCCCGGACATGACCAAGGACGAGGTCGTTTCGAAACTGAAGGCGCATCTCGCCAAGCGGGGTTTCGGCGACATCGAGGTCAACGTCAGCGGCGGCTACGGACCCAATCAGACCGACGAGAATAGTCCGCTGATCAAGGCGGAGCAGGCAACACTGGCGGATGCGAAAATACCGGCAACCCTTTCAGCCCGCTCGGCCGGCAGCTGGCCCGGAGTCGTCTTCACCGGCCCGCCGCTGCACCTTCCTGCAGGGCAATTCGGGGTCGGGCGGGGCGGTGGCGCCCATGCGCCGGATGAGTGGTTGCTGATCGAAAGCAGCAACCCGAAGGTACTCGGTTTTGACGGGCAGGCCGTCCTTTATGCCGATTTCCTCTATGAAGTCGCGAGAAGTTCCAAGTCAAAGCGCTAGCTCGGCGGCAGGTCTGAGCAATCGTCCGTGGGAAGCGGCTTGCCTTCACGGCAGCGTTTCTCGCGGGCGCGCGCCTCCTTGCCTGCCTTTTCCTCGGCCTTCCGGATTTCCCGGCCACGCTTTTCGTCGGCCTCCGATTGGCTGGTGGTCGCTGCATCCACGCCCGTGGACACTACCTTCACCGGCAGGGTGACAACGTCGACGGCGGTTTCGGCCACACTGGCGACGACGCAGCCCGACAAGGCAAGTGGCAAGACAGGCAGAATCAGTACGCGCATCCAGCTATTCTAACTCGCCCATCTTGCAGGGGAAATGAACTAGTCGACACGCATCGCCTCCGCGGCAAGCGCCTCGGCTTCAATCAGCAACGCTTCGTCGGCGCTCCCCTCCGGCGCTGCTTCGCGGCCGACGATCACCATCAGCGGCACAGCCATGGGCGTGATCCGGTCGACCTCCACATGCACCATGGTCGCAGCTGCTCGATCGACCAGCCGGACCAGCCTGCCCAGTTCAGTCATCCGGGTCCGCGCATCGTTCCAGGCCGCTCGAAGTAGCAAGTGATCGGGCTCATATTTGCGGAGGACATCGTAAATCAGGTCGGTCGAAAAGCTGACCTGTCGGCCAGTCTTTCGCTTGCCCGGATGTTGCCGTTCGACCAGGCCTCCGATCACCGCGACCTCACGAAAGGCGTTCTTGAGCAGGTGGGAGCGCTCGACCCATTCGACGAACTCGCGCTCCAATATGTCAGCAGAAAACAGCGATTGCGGGTTTGTCACTGGTTCCAGGCTGTAGCAGGCCAGGCCATAGTCATTGGCAACGAAACCCAGCGGCTTCAGCTCCGCCTTCTCCATTCGCTTGGTAATCAGCATTCCGAGCGACTGATGCGCGTTCCATCCCTCGAAGCTGTACGCCACCATGTAATGCCGACCTTCGTGGGGGAAGGTTTCGACCAATAGCTGGTGCGGTTCAGGCAACAGCGACCGTTCGGACTGAACTTCGAGCCACTCGCTCACATCGTCGGGAAAGCGGTGCCAATCGTTGCGATCGGCGAGCATCTGCCGGACCCGATTGGCGAGATGGGTCGACATCGACATTCGCTGGCCGCCGTAAGTGACGATCCGCGCCGACTTTTTCGACGCATGGACGATAATGTCGGTGTCCTTGATGCGTTCGACCTCCAGACTGAGACCGGCAAAGAAAAAATGGTCACCGGGGGAAAGGGTTGAAGCAAAGCCTTCCTCGACGGTGCCGAGCCGGCGGCCACCCTTGAAGCGAACGTCAAGCAGCGGCTGCTCGACAATTACACCGGCATTCATCCGGTGCTGCTGGGCGATTGTCGGCTTGGCTAACCGCCAGCGGCCCGGTGCCGACGCTTCTTCGACGATCCGCCTGAAGCGATCATAGGCCTTCAACGCATAGCCGCCGGTTGCGATGAATCCGAGAATCTCGCTGAATGTCTCTTCCTTTAGGCCAGCATAGGGTGCCGCGGAGCGAATTTCCTCCAGCAGTTCCCTTTCATCGAAGGGACCGGCACAAGCCACTGCAAGAACATGCTGGGCGAGCACATCGAGCGTTCCGGGGCGGAAAGTCTCGGGATCAAGCTCCCCGTCGTCGATTGCGTCGAGCGCGGCGCGGGCCTCGAGATATTCGAACCGATTGCCCGGGACGATCATGCCCTTCGACGGCTCGTCCAGCCGGTGATTTGCCCTGCCGATCCGCTGAAGAAGGCGCGAACTGCCCTTGGGCGCTCCCATCTGAATGACCAGGTCTATGTCTCCCCAGTCGATGCCGAGGTCGAGACTGGCGGTCGCGACCAGCGCGCGAACCTTGCCTTCGGCCATAGCCGCCTCGATCTTGCGCCGCGCTTCGACCGCCAGGCTCCCATGATGAATTCCGATGGGCAGCGAGTTGTCATTCACCAGCCACAGCTTCTGGAAGGTCAGCTCGGCCAGGCCGCGCGTGTTGCAAAAGATCAGCGTGGTGCAGTGCTGCTCGATCAACTGCATCACGTCGCGGGCGGCGTGGTAACCGGAATGGCCGGCCCACGGGATCCGGTTTTCGGGGATCAAGATCGATAGGTCAGGCTCTGCGCCCGGATCTCCTTCAACCAGCCTGACAAGGTCGAGGTCGGCATCTGGAGCAAGCCAGGACCGATATGCGTCGGGTTCCGCAACGGTGGCGCTGAGGCCGACGCGGCGATGGCCGGGCGCCAAAGCAAGCAAGCGCGAAAGCGACAAGGCCAGCAGATCACCCCTCTTGTCCCGGGCGAAGGCATGAATCTCGTCGACCACAACGGTCCGCAAATTCTCGAACAGCAGGTTGCTGTCCGGATAACTGAGCAGCAGGCTCAATGATTCCGGCGTAGTCAGCAGGATCTGGGGTGGCCGCACGCGTTGACGAGCCTTGCGGTCCGAAGGGGTGTCGCCGGTCCGGGTCTCGACGCGGACGTCGAGGCCCATCTCTTCGATCGGAGTCAGCAAATTTCGCTGGACGTCGACGGCAAGCGCCTTCAGCGGCGAAATATAGAGCGTATGGAGGCGCTCGGCGGGCGCCTCGATCAGGTCGACGATTGTCGGCAGGAAGCCGGCCAGCGTCTTGCCGGCGCCAGTGGCGGCCACCAGCAGCGCGTGATTGCCGTCACGTGCCGCGTCCAGCATCTCCAACTGATGCCGACGCGGCTGCCAGCCCCGATCGGCGAACCAGTGGTCCAGGACTGGCGGGAGCAGCCGGTTCAGAGCTGCTCGCGCTTGGCCGCCTCGTCCTCGGCCTCGTAAAGGTCGCGGGTCGCCTGTTCGGTCCGTGGATTGCTGGTCGCCTTGCCCTTGCTGCGGGTGCGCAGTACCGCCCAGGCGAGCACCGCGCCCAGGATGACGACCCCGACGACTTCCATGGTGAACAGGTTCAATCCGCCCGTATCCATGACAACCTCCATGCAACAAGCGGAACAGAACCGCCATCTTGCGGTATAATGCCGCAATGCCCCGCCTGGGTTCCTGGATCGAGCCTTTTCCCGAAGGCATTTATGTGCGGCCCGCAGACGCCTGGATCGATCCGTCGCAACCAAAAGCCAAGGCCCTGATCACGCACGGGCACGGCGATCACGCCCGCGGCGGTCATGGCGAAGTCTGGGCGACCGCCGATACGCTGGCGATCATGGCGACCCGCTATGGCGAGCAAAATGGCCGCCCGGCCCAATATGGCGACACCATGCGGTTGGGCGATGTCGGCGTCAGCTTCATCCCCGCCGGCCATGTGCTGGGATCGGCCCAGATCCTGCTGGAATATGGCGGGGAGCGAGTGGTGGTTTCCGGCGATTACAAGCGTCGGCCGGATCCCACCTGCGCGCCGTTCGTCGTTACTCCGTGCGACATCTTCATCAGCGAGGCCACCTTCGGACTGCCCGTCTTCCGCCATCCGGATACCGGCAGCGAAGTCGACCGACTGCTTCATCGTTTGCGGTCGGAGCCTGGACGCTGCGTGCTGGTCGGAGCCTATGCATTGGGCAAGGCGCAGCGGCTGATCACCGAGCTTCGCGGCCGCGACTATAATGAGCCGATATATATCCACGGGGCGCTGGAGCGATTGTGCCGTTTGTATGAAGAGCTGGGCGTCGCGCTGGGCGAGCTGCGATTGGCGACCGGCGTCCCGAAAGCCGAGCTTACCGACAAGATCATCCTCTGCCCGCCCGGCGCGCTCAACGACCGTTGGTCGCGGCGATTGCCCGATCCGATCACGGCCATGGCTTCGGGCTGGATGCGCATTCGCCAGCGGGCGCGGCAACGTAATGTCGAGCTGCCTCTGGTCATCTCCGATCATGCCGACTGGGATGAACTGACCCAGACGATCCGCGAGGTCGCGCCGAAGGAAGTCTGGATCACCCACGGCCGCGAGGACGCGCTGATGCATTGGTGCCAGATGCACCAGATCAAGGCGCGCGAGCTCAACCTCGTCGGTTATGAGGACGAGGATGACTAGTAGCTTGTCCCTGAAAAACTGGTGCGTGTGAGATCAGCGTGGCGGCATGTGCATTCGAATACTCGCGTCATCGACCTCTTTAAGACGGCGCATCCGTTTCTCGATGCAAGGCT
>DASTVY010000062.1:0-8625 GCA_035758865.1 Sphingomicrobium sp.
CGATGGGTCGACACCGCGCCCTTCGCCTCTCCGGTCGAGCCCGAGGTGAAGAGGATTGTCGCTTCATCTTCCGGAGCGACTTCGGGCAGGCTGATGTCGCCGCCTCCCGCCGCGATAAGCTCGAGAAATGCCTCGGGGCTACGTTTGTCGATGGCGATTGCGTCGACCGAGCAGTTCGCACAAGTAGCACCGATCCGCTGCGCGCGCGGAGCATCGGCCATGACAAGCTTCGGCTCGGTCAGCTGCAGCGCATGCTCGAGCTCCTCGGGCTGCCACCAGCCGTTTAGAAGGGTCGCCACGGCGCCGACCTTCACTACGGCCATATAGGACAGGATCCAGGCTGGGCAGTTGCGCATCGCAATGCCGACGCGATCGCCCTTGGCGATGCCGCGCGCTGCCAGCCCGCGCGCCATTTGGTCGGACAGGGCGTCAAGCTGTCCGAACGTCAGCCGTTCTTCTCCGGCGATGACTGCGTCGACATCGGCGTAGAGCGCGCAAAATGTCTTGAAAAACATTGGCAGTGTCGCCGGGAAATTGGTGACGATCGTGCGGCCTTGCTCGTCCTTGTCGAGGATGACCCGCCCGCCCGGCCCGGTGACGGCGGCCATTACCGCGTCATATTTCCGGTCGAGGTCGGTCAGAGCCATTCGTCTATCCTTGGCCTTTTGATAAGGCCACCCTATGAGGCGGCTTCAACAAGGGGAAGCCCATGAGTGCGATTGTATCGATGGCTGCCAATTCCACTGCGGTTGCGTTTCCCGATTTAGGCCTGTCACCGATCGCTCTCGACCTCGGCTTCTTCCAGCTGCGCTGGTACAGCCTGGCTTATCTGGCCGGCATCTTCATTGGCTATTGGTACCTTCTGAAGCTGCTGAAGCAGCCGGGCGCGCCGATGGCCCGGCGCCACGCTGACGACCTGGTGTTCTATGCGGCGCTCGGAATCATTTTCGGCGGCCGGCTGGGCTATGTCCTGTTCTACAACCTGCCCTATTATCTCGAACGGCCACTCGACATCCTGAAATTGTGGGATGGCGGCATGAGCTTCCACGGCGGCGTGATCGGGACCTCGCTGGGCATCCTCTACCTTTCGTGGAAGGAGAAGCTGCAGTGGCTCCGAATTCACGATTATGTCGCCTGCTGCGTCCCGTTCGGCCTGTTCTTCGGTCGGCTCGCCAATTTCGTGAACCAGGAGCTGTGGGGCGCTCCGACCGGTGTTCCATGGGCGGTCCGCTTCGTCGAATCTACGCCCTACGGCGCAACGCTCGGCCCGGCGCGTCACCCAAGCCAGCTTTATGAGGCTGGACTCGAAGGCCTGCTGCTGTTCGCCATCCTCTGGTTCATGTTCTGGCGCACCAAGGCTCGCTACGAGCCGGGCAAGCTGGTGGGCGCCTTCATCTTCTTCTACGGCATCTTCCGCTTCGGCGTGGAATTCATCCGCGAACCCGACGCCCAGCTGGCTGAATTCGCCAATGCGACGGGTCTCCACATGGGTCAGTGGCTGACGGTTCCGATGATCCTTGGCGGTCTCTATTTGATGATCACCGCCAAGAAGCGCCGTGAACGCGTGGAACCGATCGCCGGCTCGGCCAGCGTTGCCTGAAACACCGCTGGCCCGCGCGCTCGCCGAGCGCATCCGCAAGGAGGGCCCATTGACCGTTGAGGCCTATATGGAGGCCTGCAACGCCTATTATTATGCGACGCGGGATCCGCTCGGCTCGGGCGGCGACTTCATCACCGCACCGGAAATTCACCAGATGTTCGGCGAACTGGTAGGGGCGGCGCTGGCCGATGTCTGGACCCGTGCCGGGAAGCCGGCCGAGGCGGTCTATGCCGAGTTGGGACCAGGCCGCGGAACGCTCGCCAATGACGCCCTTCGTGTCATGCGCCGTGCCGGGTTTGCAGGTGAAGTCCACCTCGTGGAATCCAGCCCGTCATTGCGGGAAACCCAGAAGAAACTGCTGCCGGAAGCCTTTTTCCACGATGGTCTCGACAGCTTGCCTGAAGCGCCGCTGCTTCTGGTCGCCAACGAATTCTTCGATGCGTTGCCGGTTCGGCAATTTGTCGAGGGCCGCGAACGTCACGTCATAATGGCAGCAGGGGGCTTCGGCTTCGACCGCGACGGCTCGATCGTCGAGCGATCGCCGGTGCGCGAAGATGCGGCCGAACATCTCGGCAAGCATTTGTCTGCTCATGGCGGATTGGCGGTCATCATCGATTATGGCTACGCCGGCGGAGAGCAGGGCGACACACTCCAGGCCGTTCGGGGCCATCGCTTTTCCTATGAGCTCGACCGGCCTGGTGAGCAGGACCTGACCGCGCACGTCGATTTTGCCTCGCTCGCCGATGCAGCCCAGCGCGGCGGGTCCGTTACAACCCGGATTGTCAGTCAGGGGACCTGGCTCGAAACGCTTGGAATTGGAGCGCGCGCAATGGCCTTGGCGGCCAAGAATCCAGCGGATACGGAGTCAATATCGGCTGCGCGGCGGCGGCTCTGCGATGAGGATGAAATGGGTCGATTGTTCAAGGTCATGGCGATCCGCGCGGTGAATTGGCCCGAAGTTGCGGGGCTGGAATCATGACGGTCGCTTATCGAATCGCAACACGCGAAGACGCCGAGGCCCTCGCAGAATTGGGCGCGCAGACCTTCACCGATACCTTTGGGCATTTGTACCAGCCGGACGATTTGGAAATCTTCCTCCAGAACCACTCGATGGCGAACTGGGAGAAGGAGCTGACGGACCCGGCATTCGAGGTTCGGATTGCCGAGCGGGACGGACGGCTGGTCGGTTATGTGAAGCTCGGCCCGCCTCACCTGCCGTTCGAACCGCGCGGCGAGGCGGCCGAACTGCGTCAGCTTTACGTCGTCGAGGAAATGAAGGGGCAGGGTATCGCCCACGAGCTGATCAGTTGGGTGATCGAGCGCGCGCGCGATCTCGGCGCAGACTATCTCTACCTGTCGGTCTTCACCGAGAACGAACGTGCCCGGCGCTTCTATGAGAAGTATGATTTCCAACCCGAAGGTACCTACGCCTTCATGGTCGGTTCCCATGCCGACGAGGACATCGTGATGAGACTCAAATTATGAGTCTCGATGTAGTTCGATCGGGGCTGCTGGATGCTGCCCCGCACGGATTTTTCGGACGAAAGGGTGGGGTATCGAAGGGGGCAGTCGCCGGCCTCAACTGCGGGCTTGGCAGCGGCGACGATCCATATGCGGTCGAAACCAATCGCCGGCTGGCCGCCGATGCGATCATTCCCGGCGCCCCGCTCGCAAGCGTTTACCAGGTCCATTCCCCGACGGCGGTGATCGTGACCGAAGCCACGCCCCGTGACGAACGGCCGAAAGCCGATGCGCTGGTTACCGACCGGCCTGGCCTTCTGCTCGGCATCGTGACCGCGGATTGCGCGCCGGTATTGCTTGCTGATTCTGAGGCGGGAGTGGTCGGAGCGGTCCATGCCGGCTGGCGCGGCGCGACGGCCGGCGTTACCGACCAGGCCATTGGGGCGATGATGTCGCTCGGCGCCAAGGTCGAACGGATTTCGGCGGCGGTCGGCCCCTGCATTGCCAAGGCCAGCTATGAAGTCGACCAAGGCTTCGCCCAGCGCCTGCTTGCCGATGATCCGGACAATGATCGGTTCCTGGGTGGAGGTCCCGCCGGCAATCCGCACTTCGACCTCGAAGCTTATGTCGTGGCATGTCTCGCGGCGGCCGGCGTCGCGCGGATCGAAGCGATGGGTCTCGACACTTACAAGCTTGAGGACCGCTACTACAGTTATCGCCGGTCGACCCACCGCATCGAACCTACTTATGGACGCCAGCTGAGTTTGATTGGGCTGGCCCGCTAGCGCGCCGCAACGCCAGGGGCTAAGGCGCCGCTCAAGGAGAATATCTGTGACTGAAAGCCGCCGCCCCAAGGACGTCGAGACGCATATCGGCAATCACAAGCTCGACGCATCGACATTGATGATGGGCTATGGCTTTGACCCCGCGTTGAGCGAAGGCTCCTTGAAGCCGCCGATCTTTTTGACCTCGACTTTCGTGTTCGACAAGGCGGCTGACGGGAAGCGATTCTTCGAAGGCATCACCAACAAATTCGGCTCGGGCGGCAAGGCCGAGGGGCTGGTCTATTCGCGGTTCAACGGCCCGAACCAGGAAATTCTCGAGGACCGGCTCAAGCTGTGGGAGGATGCGGAATCGGCACTGACCTTCTCCAGCGGCATGACCGCGATCGCGACGCTGCTCCTGGCGTTCGTTCGCCCGGGCGACGTCGTTATCCACTCCGGCCCGCTTTACGCCGCGACGGAATCGATCATCGACAAGATCCTGCCCCAGTTCGGCGTCCATTATGTCGACTTCCCGGCCGGAGCGACACGCGAAGAGCTGGACGAGGTGATGTCGCGCGCCAAGGCCAAGGGTCGGGTCGCGCTAATTTACCTGGAAAGTCCGGCCAACCCGACGAATGCCCTGGTCGACGTCGAGGCGGTGGCGGCGGCTCGCGGCGCGGCGTTCGCTGGTGACGCGGACCAGCCCCCGATCGCGATCGACAATACGTTCCTCGGGCCGCTGTGGGCCAAGCCGCTGGCCGACGGAGCTGATATCAGCGTCTACAGCCTGACCAAATATGCGGGCGGCCACAGCGACCTTGTGGCCGGCGGCCTGGTCGGCAAGCGGGCGCTGCTCGACAAGGTTCGGCTGATGCGCAACGTCATGGGCGGGATCTGCGATCCCAATACTGCCTGGATGCTCTTGCGCAGCCTCGAGACGCTCGAACTCCGCATGACCCGGGCCGGGGAAAGCGCCGAGAAGGTCTGTGAATTCCTCCGCGACCATCCCAAGGTCGAAAAAGTCGGCTACCTCGGGTTCCTCGACCCCGGCTCGCGTCAGGAAGACATCTACAAGCGCCACTGCTCCGGGGCTGGCTCCACCTTCTCGCTCTACCTGAAGGGTGGCGAACGGGAGGCCTTTGCTTTCCTCGACGCCCTCAAGATCGCAAAGCTCGCGGTAAGCCTGGGCGGGACCGAAACCCTGGCGTCGGCCCCGGCGGCAATGACGCATCTATCGGTTCCGGACGAGCGCAAGGCGGCGCTCGGGATCAGCGACAATCTTGTAAGGATCTCGATCGGCGTCGAAAAGGCCGAGGACCTGATCGCGGACTTCGATAACGCGCTGCGCGGGGTCTAGCCCCAGTCCTCGCAGCGCCAGCCGCGCTCCGCTGCAAGGCGGGCAAGCCTGTCATGCGGGTTAACGGCGACGGGCTCGTCGGCCCATTCGAACGCCGGCTTGTCGCTTGCATGATCTGAATAGAAGCGGACATGTCCACGCTCCAGCCCGCTTGACGCCAGCCACGCCTGGATCATGCGGAGCTTGGCCGGGCCGTAGCAATTTTCCCCATCAATCTTGGCGTGGACCCTTTCATCGAGGCCTATCAACGAATTGGTCCCGATGCAGTCGTCGAAGCCCATCCTTTCCGCGATCTCCCGCGAGTAGAATCGGTAGCTTGCGGTGGCCATCACCACACGGCGCCCTTCCGCCTTGTCACGGGCGATCGCCTCACGAGCCCCCGGGCGGATGTTCGAAGAGACGGTCTTGTCGGCAAAGCTGTCGACCAGCGGCTTGAGGTCGTTCGGGTGGCGGTTGTGACCGAGCAGCAGGCGATGATTGATCTCCTTGAGCCGGCCGCGGTCGATCAGCTTGAGGACATAGGCCAGCATCGACGCAACGACCAACGGTAGCAGCAAGAGCCGCCAGGGAGCCCGCCGAAGCGCGCAATGGAGCAAGAAGGGCGTGTAGGTCGCCCGGCGCGTCACGGTCCGGTCCATGTCGTAAATTGCAAAGTCGGTCGTCATGCGCGGCCTTCGAGGATGGCGGTAACCAGCGCATGATCGGCCGGCTTGTCGACGTCGACGGCGGCCAGCGGATCGGCAAGTTCCACCTTGCGTATATCAAGCGCCAATCGCCTTCCGACCGACGCCAAGGTCTGGTCCAACGTTCGAAGCCTGAACACGGCTCCCATCAACAATGTGGGGCCAAGCGATGCGATCATCCGCCAGCCCTTCTTGCGGTCCTGCTCGACCGATCGCCAAAGGGCGAGAGCAGTTGCAGCCTTCGGACTGCCGAACGCAAACAGATTGGCGCCGGAATAGGAACCACCGCGAAAGCTCAGCCAGGTGCGTTTCGTGCTTGGCAGCCGGGCCATCAGCGCGCGCCTTTCGGCAACTCCGATCGCCAGGTCCGCGCCTTCCGCCTGATGGCAGAAATCGGCGATCATCGAAGGCGAAAGCAGTGCATGGTCGGCGGTCGTAACCAACAGTGGATATTTGGTCGCCGGGTCGGCCAAAATGGCGTCCAGGGTCGAGGCAATGGTGGAACCGGAGGCAGCGACCGTCAGCCGTGAATTTCGGGGCAAAACCCTCGCGATCCGATCCGGCTGTTGGGCCAGCACCCGAACTGCGGTGATGTGTGGCGAAATCAGCAGGGCGTTTACCGGCCGAGCGACCATTGGAATGCCGCCCACCGGAATCAGGGCCTTAAGGTCGGTACCATGTCGGGCGGCGAAAGGATCGGCGCCCGGCCGCGAACCGGCCAGGACGATGGCGGTCCAGCCCTTCATCCGATCCAGCTGACGATCGCCCGTGCCCGGTCGGCCCTTGCATTGGCCTGGGCGAGGCGCACCGCGTGGAAAATCAGCGAAAGGATGGTCCACAGGGCGACAAGCTGGATGCCGAGATCGGGCCTGCCGAGTGCAAGGCAGAAAACCAGGATCACCATGTTCGGATTGCGCCGTGCCGTGATCAGCCGGAACTGGCTATCGATGCGCTGCCAGACATGGATGTGCATGCCATAGCGGCGCATGAACAGGCCCTCGATGACGCGCTGGGCGACGTAACCGAATATGATCGCACCGATGATCAGCAGTTCGTAGACGGGCTCCAGTGGCCGCCCGTAGAGTTTCAGTCCTTCGGACCAAGCCCACCACCAGAAGGGCGGATGGACGAGGTCGACGCCATGGTCGAAGATGTTGCCCCACTTTGATGACTGGCCCGTACACCGTGCCAGCTTCCCATCGACGGTATCGAGCACCATGAAGCCGAAGCCGGCAAGGACGCCGGTCCAGTACCAGGCATTCCAGAACAGGAAGAAGGCGGCCAGGCACAACATGGCCCCTACGGCCGTCACCATGTTCGGAGTCAGCCCCGCGCGCGCTGCCCATCGCGTCAGATGGAATGCAATTCCCCGCCAGAGGTAGAGAGTCAGAAAATCGGTGACGCCCTTGTAGCTGGCGTCATAGGCTGCGCGTTCGGCAAGCTCCGAATTGGCCGGGTCGAGCCGCATGACGAACGGCCGATCGCGCTTCCTCAGCTTGCGGTAGCTAAGCTCCGCCGTATCCGCGTCAAGCCGATCGAGCGATCCGCCATCGTAAGATTCGCCCGACAGCATTGCCGAAAGCACCGTCGCGGCATCGCCGTCGGCCGGGACATGGGCCAAGACCGGATGACCGTCCTTGGTCAGGACCGCACCGGGCGATTTGGCGAGTGCCACCAGCCATTCCGGATCCCATGTCCAATCGAGATCGGCGTAGATGGTCGACAGCCCGGGCCGGGCCTGATCGGCGGGTTCCGCTCCAGCCTTGATCGCCAGTGCCCGCGCCCGCTCGGCAGCGCCCATGCCGAAAGCTCGGGCGGAATTGTCACCGACCGTTACGAATATGGGCCTGGCTTGCACTGCATTGGTCATTTCTGTCGCGCTATAGGACACCAACCGCGGCAACAAAGTGGCAAGTTGCGACCGGGCTTGCCGCTACGACCGATTTCGAGCAGGTTCCCGGCCCATGACGGCCACGTCGACCACCGCCGACGCAGAACCCGACGCCCGCGTCTATCGCTGCGTCGGGTCGATCACCATTTCCCGCGCGGCATCTACCCAGCGCGAGATCGACGCGATGGCCGACCCGCTCACTCTCGACCTCAGCGGGGTCGAGAAGATGGACACGGTCGGAGCATGGGTCATCTATCGGGCAGTCCGCGATCGCAAGGCCAAGGTGATCGGCGCCAAAGGCGATGTCAAAGCCTTGCTCGAACGAGCGCCTGAATTCGACCATCCGGCCCGCGTGCGGCCGGACGAGCGGCCGGGGCACTTGCGCGTCCTGGAAGAGATCGGCGGGTGGGTCATTGACGCAGGCAAGACGCTGGTTGGCCTGGTTGCTTTCCTCGGCGCCGTGCTGATCGGCTTCTATGACGTCATTCGCCATCCCAAGCGCATCCGGCTGACCGCCGTTATCCAGCGGTTCGACCTGGTCGGCGTTCGCGCACTGGGGATCATCGGGTTGATGAGTTTCCTCATCGGGATCGTGGTCGGCCAGCAGGGTGCGGTGCAACTCGAACAGTTCGGCGCTGAAATCTACACCATCAACCTCATCGGGCGGATCACCGTTCGCGAACTGGGTACGCTGATGACTGCGATCATGGTCGCGGGCCGGTCCGGATCGGCCTTTGCCGCTCAGCTCGGTACCATGAAGATCACCGAGGAAATCGACGCAATGCGGACCATCGGCGTCTCGCCGATCGAGGCACTGGTGCTGCCGCGAATGACCGCGGCGGTCATCATGATGCCGCTGCTCGCTTTCT
>DASTVY010000266.1:0-9126 GCA_035758865.1 Sphingomicrobium sp.
CCAGCTTGAGCGCGGTCTCGAAACTGTCGGCGAGGCGGGATTCGATCCCTTCGCGGACGACGATGCGGTCGACCACTACCTCGATGTCATGCTTGTATTTCTTGTCGAGCGCCGGCGCGTCCTCAATGTCGTGGAATTTGCCGTCGATGCGGACGCGGGTGAAGCCGGCCTTCTGCCATTCGGCCAGCTCCTTGCGATACTCGCCCTTGCGGCCGCGGACGACCGGGGCGAGCAGATAATGGCGCGAGCCTTCAGGCAGCTGCATGGTGCGGTCGACCATCTGGCTGACCTGCTGCGCCTCGATCGGCAGGCCGGTGGCGGGCGAATAGGGGATTCCGACCCGAGCCCACAGCAGGCGCATATAATCGTAGATTTCGGTGACGGTGGCGACGGTCGAGCGCGGGTTCCTCGACGTCGTCTTTTGCTCGATCGAGATGGCCGGGGAGAGCCCGTCGATATGCTCGACGTCCGGCTTCTGCATCATCTCCAGGAACTGGCGGGCGTAGGCCGACAGGCTTTCGACGTAACGGCGCTGACCCTCGGCATAGATGGTGTCGAAGGCGAGGGAAGATTTGCCCGAGCCGGAAAGGCCGGTGATGACCGTCAGGCTTTCGCGCGGGATCGCGATGTCGATCCCCTTGAGATTATGTTCGCGAGCGCCGCGGACGGTAATGTGGGTCAGCATACGGAAAACCTATGCTTCGTAATGTGGGTCAGCATCGGCTTAAGTTCGTTCCATCTTTGTTCTATTATTACGCAAGGGACACCGGGCGGTCAACGCGTCGACAAGACATCGGGTTCGGCGCGCCGTTTCGCAAGTCTAGGCTGCGCGCATCCATTCAAGAAAAACCATGGGCATCTGAATTATTTAAAAGCCTAACGACGTAGCAACCCAATAGCTTTGCACGCGGGTACGGGGACTCGACATCGGATCGAGCTCGAGTCCGCTCGCGCTCGCGCCGACGTCAAAACCTAGAGGGAATAGGTTTATGACACTCTCGTGCCCGCGCATTGCCCTTTTGACAGGCGTGTCCCTGGTGGCGGTAGGGCTCGCGGCCCCGGCCAATGCAGCGACCACCATTAGCCCGGGCATCGGGCATATCGACACGAGCGATCCAGTGGAGGATTTGCTCATTATCTGCGACCTGGCTCCGGGAGACCCGACGAGCCCTTGCGAATATGGCGTGGAAGCGAGCGGCGCGGGGGTCGTTGAAGCGATCGTGGACGATGTCGCGAGCGGACGGATCGAACAGATCGGAAGTTCGATTAGCGGGGATGTCGACCTCCACATCGTCAGCGACGGAAAGGCCGCGATCGTGGCTCACGCGACGGCGTCGGAAGCCGACGGACTCGCCCGAGCCAATGCCGTAATCTCCGATGCCATTTACCAGGAGGGCGCCGGTCCGGCCGAAATCACAATCGACCTATCCAACGACGGAGAACTGCTGATCGAAGCCATCGCCAATGCCGCTGGTGGCGAGGACGGGGCGGCTCATGCACTTGCGGTCATCGACGCTGCGATTCTCCAGACAGCTGATGCAACTGCGGGCGGCTCGGCGTCGGTGGCGCTGACGAACGGTGGGGATATTCGATTTGCCGCAACGGCCGTGGCGACCGGTAGCGCGACTGGCGCAACCGAATCCGGCGCAAGCGTGTCCGGGATGGCGCGGGTATATGGCATTTCGCAGGGTGCGGTCGCGCGGGATGTCGCGACGAGTTCGGGGACGACCAGCGAAGGCAACTTCGTCATTATTGGCTCCGATATTCCAACTGGACCAGTCGCGTTGAGCCTTACAAATTCGGGCGATCTCGGCATGGCTGCAAATGCGAGTGCGCAAGCAACCGAATTCGCGCTTGCCAGGGCGACGGTCGACGCAGTCCGGCAGCGCGCCGAGGGCGCGGATGCGGGAATAACCCTGACCAATGTTGGGGGGATCGACATTGGAGCGTCGGCCTCCGCTTCGGGCAGCGACTATGCACTGGCCGGCGCTTTCGCCGATGGTTTTCATCAGACCGCGACTGCAATGGGGACCGTGGTTCAATCTGGATTTACGCCACTCGGAGGTTTCACCCACGAGTTCGCGCGGCTCCCGTACGGCGATGCCTCGGTCGAGCTGGAAAACAGCGGCGAGATCGATATTTCTGCGGAAGCCCACGCAGTAGCCGCGGCAAGCGATCCCGATGCGGCAACCGGCGTGGGGGCAGTCGCAGGTGCCTACGTGTTTGGAGTTCGGCAGAGTGCTGCCGGCCACGATGCATCAGCCATGTTCAGCAACAGCGGCTCACTGGCGGCCGACGCATCCGCTGTCGCGACCGGCGAAGACCAAGCAGCAGCCCAAGTACATGTGGCCGGCGTTTTCCAGGCCGCGCTGGCGACAGGTTTCACTTCTAACTACGAATTCGGGCCAAGCGGAACCCCGATCAGCTTTGATTATGCGACCCACTGGCTGGGCTATGCGTCGTTGGGCATCGAAAATTCGGGCACCATCGAGATCAGCGCGCGCGCAGAAGCGCTGGCCGGCGGGCCGGCCCAGATCGACGCCACGGCACTGGGAATCTGGCAAGCGACGCGCGGTCTGGAATCCCGTTTGACGGTGGACAATAGCGGCAACTTCGAGGTTTCAGCCGTTGGTCAGGCCACAGGCACTCTAGCCGACGTTGTCGTTCTGGCGGGCGGCTTCATCCAACAAGGCGCCGTCGGTTACGACCAGGCTTCTGTCGAAATGAGCAACACCGGCGAGCTAGAAGCCAGCGCCAGCGCCCTTGCGAACGGCGAAATCGCAGTTGTGTCGGCCGTTGCGTTGGGCGCATCGCAAGCGGCCGAGGCTATTGGCGACGCGTCTGAAACCCTGGTCAACTCCGGAGATCTCTCGGTCTCTGTGATAGCCGCCGCCAACGCAGAATCTATTGCCGAGCTCGCTGCACTCGCCATCGGCGCGCAGCAACAAGCGTCGGCAGGCGCAGTGGGCCTTGGGATGGAGAATTCCGGAACACTGTCAGCTGATGTTGAAGTGGCCGTGGCGGCCGATGCGGAGAGCGGCTTCGCCTTCGCCAGCGCAGGGGCGCTCGGGATGAACCAGCTCGCAACCGGTTACCAAGTCACGGCATCGATGACCAATAGCGGATCGCTGAATGCCGACGTAGATATCGCCGCCGTTGCCGATGCCACTGCGGCGGCACTCGCTTCCGCGATCGGTGCATTGCAGCAGGCGGCAGGCAGCGACCTGCATCTTTCCTTCGAGAACTCAGGTTTGTTGACCGTGGATGCTAGCCTTGGCATCGAGGCTGGTGACTCCGCCTATGGTAACTTGGGTGCCTTTGGTGTGCTCCAAAGCGCCGAGGGTGCCAGCGGAGGAATGTCGATTGCGAATAGCGGAACGGTCGATGTCGGCCTTACGGCCGATGTGAAGGCGACCGGCGGCGATGCTAACGCAATCTTGCTCGCCGGAGCCGTTGGCGCAGTTCAGCTGGCTGTCGGCGACCTGCTGAAGGTCGAGAATCATGGCGAGATCAATGCAGTCGTCGACCTAAATGCCACGGTCGATGCCGAAGCAGGGTTTGCATACGCGAGTGGCGGTGCGACTGGTGTTGGTCAATTCGCATTCGGCGAATTCGCGAAGCTGGCGCTGATCAATGACGGAACAATTGATGCCAATGCTCACGCGGTCGCGAGCGCAACGACGGCCGCCGGTATCTCATGGGCGTGGGCCAAGGCTTTTGGCGTCAACCAGTCGAATGGGGCGACGACTGCGTTTCTGGCCTTCGACAACAGTGGCCATATCGACGCCGAGGCGATGGCGACCGCGACCAGCCTTGCTCGCCGAGCGACCGCACTAGCGATAGGCTATAAAGCGATAGGCGGCGAAGATCCGTCAGCGATCGTTGCCGTCAATAATAGCGGCGCAATTAGCGTGGCCGCTAGCGCCGACGCGGCCGGATCGGCGGCGGACTTGGTAGAAATTGCGACGCCGACCGGCCCGTTCGATGCCGGCTCTGCAGTTGCCGATGCCGTAGGCATTTTCATGGCCTTGCCAGCAGGGTCGAACGCAGACCCAAACGTCGGAACTCTTACCAACGCTGGCTCAATTGACGTTGTCGCCAAGGCCGCCGGTGAAACAATGACGACCGTTTTCGAAAGCGGCAGCTTCGTGACCACGGTGACCGTCGGCAGAAGCAGCGCATTCGCGGCGGGGATCCGGCTGACCGGCGGCTATAACGGCATGACCGTCACCAACAGCGGCACCATCAATGTCGATGCGATCACCTTCGACGATGGATTTGCTCAGGCGATCGGAATCGCGGCGCTCGCCAGCGTTTTCATGGATCGTCGTCCTGATGTCATCCTCACGATCAACAACATGGGCGACATCGTTGCGCGCGAGTCCATCGATGGCGGACAGACGTGGCGACGCGGGCTTGCAATCAACGTTGCCGGGAACCCGGAAAACTTCGCCCCGGGTCTTCCGAACAAAGCGGTGATCAACCTGCTGGGCGGCAACATCTACGGCAACATTGCAATCCAGCAGGGCGATGTCATCAACGTGCAGCGTGCGGAGACCGCGTTCGACGGGATCATCAACCCTGTCTGCATGGGGACAAGCTTTGCTGTGGATGGCGGCGGCGGCCCGTGCGGGGTCGGTACGCTTTTCATCAACGACGGCGGGACATTGTTCCTCCAGGATCCGCGTTCTGCGACGCGATCGAACATGTACGACGGTCCGTCTTATGCGTTCGTCGATACGCTCGACATGAGGGCCGGACCAGATGGCGCGACCGGAACGATTGCATTCGGGCTCCAGCCTACGAACCGCGGTTCGCAGCCGGCCGGAACCTATACGCAGCTGTTCGCAAACACGGCGATCCTGGACGGTACGCTCGAGGTTCGTTTTTCACCGACGGGACGAACGTCCGCGAACAGTTATTTTTGGGATAATGTGATCGATGCCGACAGCCGCACCGGCACCTTCGACAATTGCGTAATCGGCGGCGCTTATGGACGCTCGGTGTTGCTGGGCAAGCTGACTTGCATCTATGACGATGCCAACAATGTGGACCTGTCCCTGGCTCGGGTTGCGTTCGACAAAGTCCACGGAATGGGCCGAAATGCAATTACGGTCGGCGCTTACCTGGAGCGAATCCACGGTAGCGCAACGACAGGAGGGACCGCCAACCTGCTCGCCGACCTGTTCCTGATCGACGATGAAAGAAAATATGATCAAGCGCTCTCCAGCCTGGGAGGCGCAGGCTATGCCAACTATTTGCAGTCGTTCGTGTCGCTTGGCCTCCGTCATAATGACCTTGCCGAAGCGGCTACGCACTGCGGCGGGGCAGGGCTATACTGCCGCGGCTTCCAGCCCATTCGGATTTGGGGGATGGTCGACGACCAGCGGAGCGGCGCCCGTGGCGGTGTCGAAAGCGGAATTGCCCATTACACGAGCACTGTCCTCGGGGCGGATATTCGCGTCGGAAGTGCCGCGATGGTCGGCTTTAGCGCGGGCAAGGTCGGCAACGGCGTACGACAATCCATAAGTAGCGAAACGATGGAGGCAGAAGGCTTCCAGGTCGGTGGATACGCGGCGCTGGACCCAGGCCCATATTATGCCCGGGGCGTGATCACGCTGAGCCGCTTCGAAGGAAGCTCCGCGCGCAATCTGAACCTAGCATCGCTCGGAGGAACCTTCGCTGGCGCGATGTGGGGCGACCCGGACGTCAAGATGCGGACGCTTGGACTTCACGCCGGCGCGCGCATCGACGTCGGGCACGGCTTGCTGGTGAACCCCTATGTGAATTTGGATCACGTTCATGCGGCGCTTGGCGGCTTTACCGAAGGCACCGGGTTTGGCAGCAATGCCGCGGAACTCAAGGTACAGGGCGGCAACGTATCGGCTGCGTTCGCTGGTGCGGGCGCGAAATTGTCGACCCGGATCGGTGCATTTTTGACGGAAGCCGATTTCGGCTACCGCCACCGTCTTGGCGATCGGCGTTCGAGTGTCACCGCGGCATTCCGCAACAGCAAGTCGGATGCGTTTCAGATCGTGTCCGATGCAGAAGAGCGGGGCACGTTCCTCGCCGGATTCAGCCTCGGCGGAAGGCTTGGCCGAGCAGAGCTGAAAATGAGCTATGCGGGCGAATTCAACGGGAATTCGGCGCTCCACCGCGGCGACTTCAGCATAACCCTTCCGCTGGGACGTCCGTCAGAGCCACGGCCAAACCCTGCCGTCGACCGCTGAAGTTTCGATGCCGATTCAGCCTTGGTGCATGTGACGTCGGTATCGGAATGTTTATGTTCATCGAACGGATGGCGCCGCTCGTCGATGGCCATTAGCATCGCCGCCGCGAAGCGGCTGTGACCCTTATTCGTGAATCAATTCAATGAGATGGGGGTCAGTATGAGTATTACGAACAAGCGCGGCGTTCGCGCGATCCGCAATGCGTTGCTTCTCATGGCCTGCGCGCCGCTGGCAATTTCGGCGGCTGCCGCGGCAGCTGAAACCGCGGCGACCGGCGGCAGCGTCCGCTTCGGAAGTTGGGGCGTCGACCTTCATTCTCGCGACCTCAAGGTCAACCCGGGCGACGATTTCGAGCGTTACGCCAGCGGCACCTGGATGGCCGCTACTGAAATTCCCGCCGACAAGTCGTCGAACAGCGTCGGATCGGAGCTCAACGACCGTAACCAGGAGCGGCTCCAGAGCATCGTCACCGGCGCCCCAGCCGACAGCCAGCTCGGCGCGCTATACAAGAGCTACATGGACGAGGCGCGGCTCGAGCAACTCGGCTCCGCCCCGCTGAAGGCCGATCTCGCCCGCGTCGACGCAATCAAGGACAAGGCCGAGTTCACCAAGCACATGGCGAGCACCTTCTCCGATTTCGGAGCGACGCTGTTCGGGGCTGGCATCCTGCCAGATCCAGCCAATCCGACGATCAACATTGCTTTCCTCGGCACGTCCGGCATGGGCCTTCCCGATCGCGATTATTACCTGCTCGACAAGTATAAGCCGCAACGCGACGCCTATCGCGCCTACATCCAGCGCACACTGGAGCTGGCGGAAACCCCGAACGCATCGGCCGCAGCGGATTCGATCCTTGCGTTCGAGACGGAGATCGCCAAGCTGAGCTGGCCGATCGCCGACCAGCGCGACATCGACAAGATCAACAACCCAATGACTCCGGCCCAGCTGGCGGCCTACGCGCCTGGCATCGACTGGAACCGCTACCTGGCGGACACCGGCGTCGTTACGCCGAAGATGATCGTCGGCGACAATACGGCGGTGAAGGCGCTGGCTGCGCTGTATGAAAAGACGCCGCTGGAGACGCTAAAGCTGTGGCAGCGGTTCAAGGTCGCCGACCAGGCCTCGGATTATCTGTCGAAGCGGTTCGTCGACAGCAAGTTCGAGTTCGCAAAGAGCCTGACGGGCGCCAAGGAACTTCGGCCGCGCTGGCGTCGCGGCATCGACCAGATTGACGGTCGTCTCGGCGAGGTTCTCGGCGAGACCTATGTCCAGCGCTACTTCTCGCCGGAATCGAAAGCGATGATGGAGCAGCTGGTCTCGAACCTGAAAGCGGCCGCCGCGATCCGCATCAAGGGCAACAGCTGGATGGAGGACGCGACCAAGCAGGCCGCTCTCGCCAAGCTTGCCAAGATGGACGTGATGGTCGGCTATCCCGACAAGTTCCGCGACTTTTCGAAGCTGGTGATGAAGCCGGACGACCTATACGGCAACGTCAAGCGCAGCTCCGCCTTCGAGTGGGCCTATCAGCTGAGCGACCTCGGAAAGCCTGTCGACCGCAAGAAATGGGCAATGAGCCCGGCGACGGTGAACGCTTATAACGGCGGCCTGGAAAACAAGATCGTGTTCCCCGCCGGGATCCTGCAGCCGCCCTACTTCGATCCGCAGGCGGACGCGGCGGTCAACTATGGAGCGATCGGCGCGGTTATCGGCCATGAGATCATGCACGGTTTCGACGATCAGGGACGCAAGATCGACGAGACCGGTGCCATCCGCGACTGGTGGACTCCGGCCGACGGTGAGCGGTTCAAAAGGCTGACCGATGAGCTCGGAAAGCAATATGCTTCCTATGAGGCGGCACCGGGCGTTTTCATCAACCCTGACCTGACGATGGGCGAGAATATCGGCGACATGTCGGGGCTGGAAGTTGCCTATGAGGCCTACAAGATCTCGCTGAACGGCAAGCCTTCGCCGGTGATCGACGGGCTGACAGGCGACCAACGCTTTTTCCTGGCTTTTGCCCAGGCATGGCGCGGCGAGCAGCGCGACGATGCGATCAAGACTCAGGTAGCTTCCGACCCGCACAGCCCGCGGCGGTATCGGGTGATCGGGCCGCTTCGGAACCTCGACGCCTGGTATGCGGCATTCAATGTCCAGCCGGGATCGAAGTTCTACATCCCACCGGAGAAGCGCGTCCGGATTTGGTAGTCTTGGTTCGATGAAATGACAGGCGTTGCGGGATGCCGCGGCGCCTGTCATGCAACGCGACATGGGGAGTAATATCGCTTATGCGGCAGCGTTGGCCGCAGCAGCCTTTCAATCCGCAGTTCCTAGCCAGCCCGTGCCGCTTGAGCCGTCGGGCCCATGGACGGTGGAATATGCGGACTCAATGTGCATCGTCGGTCGAAAGTTCGGAACCGGTCAGCAGGAAATGACCCTTGGGTTCCGGCCAGGGCCGATGAGTGAATATATGCGGGTCGCGCTATGGCTGTCCGACGACAGTCAAAAGTATAAGCTTGGAGCGGCAATTCTGACGATCGATGGGGCTCCACCAGTGCCGGCACTGTATAAACGGGGCCCGGTTCCGATTAAAGGGATGCACCTGGTCCAGATCGACACGACGAAACCGGAAATCGGCAATTTGGACGCCGCCAAAACGCTCCATGTTCGAGCTGATAATCTGAACTTGAGCTTCAGACTGGGCAACATCAGCGGGGCCATGAAAGCTCTGCAAAAGTGCGAAAGGGATTTGCTGATCAGCTGGGGAATGGACCCGGCGGCGCTGGACTCGATCGAAACTCCGGCATTTCACCGGAACATCGTGAGTCTCTTCAGCACGAACGATTACCCTAGCTCAGCAATTTACAAGGGGGAGCAGGGTACGGCGGGCGTGCATTTT
>DASTVY010000115.1:0-2862 GCA_035758865.1 Sphingomicrobium sp.
ATTGCAGGCAATTTGTGCCGGCATTATCCGAACTGGCTCCTGCAGGTCATCGTGACGCTGCTGTTCATCGCCAACGCGATCAATATCGGCGCCGACCTCAGCGCCATGGCCGATGCGACCAAGCTGCTGATCGGCGGCCCCGGTTTCCTCTACGTGGTCGCATTCGGGGCGGTCTGTGTCGGCGGCATCGTGTTTACGAACTATGACCGCTACGTCATGGTCTTGAAGTGGATGACCTTGAGCCTGTTCGCTTATGTCGCGGCGCTATTTGCGGCAAAGGTGCATTGGGCCGAGGCACTGACCGGCCTGTTCGTGCCGCGGATCACCTTGAGCTCCGAGTTCTTCACCACCCTCGTCGCGATCCTCGGCACCACGATCTCGCCCTACTTGTTCTTCTGGCAGGCCTCGCAGGAGGCGGAAGACGTGAAGGCGAACCAGCAGCGACAACCGCTGGTGCGCGCGCCGCGCCAGGCCCGCAACGCATTCGAGCGCATCCGGGCCGACACCCTCGTCGGCATGGCGTTCTCGAATCTCATCGCGCTCGCAATCATCCTCACCACCGCGGCAACCCTGAACCAGGCCGGCATCACCAGTGTCGCGACCTCGGCGCAGGCGGCGGAAGCGCTCAAGCCGGTCGCAGGCGAGTTTGCATTCATCCTATTCGCACTGGGGATTGTCGCGACCGGGCTGCTGGCCATCCCGGTCCTGGCCGGCTCGGCGGCCTATGCCATCGGCGAGGCGTGCAAGTGGCCGATCGGGCTTTCGCGTCCGCCGGGCAAGGCGGTGGCGTTCTATTCCACCTGGACCGCCGCCGCCATTCTCGGGGTCGCCATCACGTTGAGCCCGATCGACCCGATCAAAGCCCTGTACTGGACCGCCGTGATCAACGGAGTCGTTGCCGTACCTGTCATGACCGTCATGATGCTGATGACGGTTCAGCGGCGGGTCATGGGCAAGTTCACGATCACGGGCTGGCTGCAATGGCTGGGTTGGACGTCGACGCTTGCGATGGCCGCCTGCGTCGTCGGAATGGCGGTCAGCTGGTTCAGCTAACCGCGCCTCCGCTGCACCACCGGCGGCGGTTATCGCCGGACGCGCACGACCTCCTCCAGCTCCTTCAGGCGCGACTCGTAGCTGTGACGGAGGTCCCGAACTTCGCCATTGAGGGTCTGAATCTGGCGTTCGTTCGCGATGATCTGGGCGGTGAGTTGATTGTTGAGGATATAAATCTGCTCGCCGAGGACGTGGAGTCGCTGCTCGATTTCGGCGAGATTGCGCTCGCCGGTGGCGGAAGTGCTTTTCTCGCGCCGATCGAGCTCGTACAGCCCGGCGGCCAGGGCGATGAAGCTTGCCACCGCTACCACGATCGAGAGCCGCAGAGCTACATCCCCGTTACGCATACCGCTCTACTCCGACGGATTTGTTCGACATCTTCGCACCGTCACGCCATCCACACGCACGAATTGGTCGGGCGAAAGGCAACGTCACCACAGTTCGGCCGCTGATCATCGCTAGTGTTCCGTTTCCGACGTTCGTATCATTTCGCAGCACCCGCTTTTACGAACGTCGGAAACAAAGGAATACTAGCAAGTCATGATCCTAGTGTGGCTTTGCATTTGACGTTCCTATGAAGGACTCGCGGCCAATACTGATAGGAACGTCAAATGCGCCACACTAGGCTTCGCTTGTGGCAGGGTAGCTCAATCGGCAGAGCGCGTGTGTGAACAGCACGAGACGGTGGTTCGAAACCATTCCCCCGCCGCCACCATTTCGCCAGCGGGTTGACGTCGAACCGAGCTGTCCACCGCCGAAAGAGAAGCCTCCGTCATTGGCGCCCGCGTCCGGTGAGCGGCCTCGCCAAATAGCGGATCTCGTTGCCGAGGAAATTGCCGATCCGCTTGCCACGATTGCGCAGGAAGCGCAGCAGCCCGGCGTCGACGAAATACGTGAGCAGGATCGAATCTCGCGTCGTGACCTCCGGTCCGACCGTGTCGGCGGAGTGCCAGGTATCGTCGGCGACGGCAAAGGCGTAGCCGGTATTGGGCGAGAACTTCATCTGCGTGCGCGTGGGCAAGCTGCCGTCGGGTAATCGTTCGTGGAAGATCGTGCCGATGTGCGACATCGTGTTGTCGCGCGGCAGGTAGAGCTGGACGGTGATTCCCTTCCAGCGCGAATCGGGATGCGGCGGAATCCTGTAGCCGGGAATGTCGCGCGTTAGAATCGGGATCGGATACATGCCGACATTGGCGAAGTCCGCGCCGAACCTGCCGCGCAGCCCGGGTGCGAGCCGCTCAATGAATGCCCGCTTTACCGCGTCGGAGCAGAGCGCACGACCCACGACGTCCCACACCGCGCGCTTCTCGGGCGGCAGGCTGCGAATGTATTCGGGAAACAGGTCGATTTTGACCCGCGTATGGGTTCCGTCCTCGAGGTCATGCGCCTTGCTCCGCCCCGACATGGGACGGTAATCGGCCGCCACCGGCATCGCCGTCAGCATGGCGTTGTAGACGTCGTCGGGGAAAATGCGATCGAATACGAGGTGGTAGAACGGCGCGTCGTTCGCGCGGCCGGCCCGCACCGAAGACGCAATGAACTGGCTCAAGCGCTCGCTCGCGCCCTTGCGGTCTGCCTGCCCCAAGAACAGAGACTGGTCCATTTATTCCATCCTTCAAATCCGGTTCGCGTCTCGAATCGCAGCGCGCGGTCCGGCGGCAAAGCAAAGAGACCCCTCGTCATTAGCCTTCATGCTTGCAACTTGCCTTCGCCACTCCGGACCGGGCGCTCCAGAGATGACGGTTGCGGGCCGGGGCGAACACAGTGAGAAGCCGGCTCTCCGCTTCCTCCGAGGCATCCAGGCGGGCA
>DASTVY010000003.1:0-6707 GCA_035758865.1 Sphingomicrobium sp.
GGGCAAGCCGATTGCCAGGACGGCTGCGAAAATGAACCCTTCGAACTTGTCGCGTCTGGTCAGCGGCTCTTCCAAAACTTGTCCCTGCATGGCCACTCCTTCTCTTTTGTTTCGCGAACCTTGTACCCCAGGCATCGCCGCAGTTGGCATCGAAGGTCATGCCCCTTCCCGCATATTCTTCGGCGATTTCTCCCCGCGGGCGCAGAATATCCGGTCGCCAGTGGCTAGCGTCCGATTTGGGTGGGCAGCGGACACGCTCGAGCTGAGGGAATTTACGTAATCGCTGGCATCAGCACGGTCGCTATTGTTCGTTGCACCAGACGTGCGGAGATTCTCGATGTCAGTCCGGCTTCTTGCTCCTGTGGCGCTAACAGCCACGTTCCTGCTTCCGTCGTCAGCATCGGCGCACTGTGACGGATTGGACGGTCCCGTGGTCGCCGCGGCGCGACAGGCGCTGCAGTCGAACGACCCGAATCCGGTGCTCATCTGGGTCCAACCCAAAGACGAGGCGGAGCTGCGTAGGGCGTTTGCGGAAGCTGTCGCGGTTCGCAAACTTGGCCCTCAGGCACGTGAGATGGCAGACCGCTACTTCTTCGAAACCCTGGTACGGGTCCACCGTGCCGGCGAGGGCGCTCCTTACACCGGCCTAAAGCCTGTCGGTCGCGATCTCGGCGCCGCTATCCCCCGTGCGGACGAGGCGGTGTCCTCTGGCTCGGACCGCGACTTGGCTGCATTCGCGGCGAAGGAAGTTGAAGAGGGCATTCACCGAAAGTTCGCCGACCTTCAGCACAAGCGGAACTTCCGCGCCGACGATCTGGCGGCGGGCCGTGACTATGTCGCGAGCTATGTCACGTTTGTGCACTACGTCGAGGGACTGCACCAAGCCGTCAAGGCTGGGGCCGCGGGGCATTATGTAGAGGGCGAGCCAGCTCCCGCAGAGCATCACGAATGACGGAGCAAGCGGACACTCGGAGCAGCAGGTGGATCAAGGTCTGGGACCTTCCGCTGCGGCTGTTCCACTGGACCTTGGTAGCTGCGATTGCGGTGGCTTTCCTTTCGGCGGAGGAGGGAAGTGCTCTGAATGACTGGCACGTCTTTTCCGGGTGGGTTGCCGCCATACTGATCGCGTTTCGGCTAGTCTGGGGCTTTGTTGGCGGCGAGCACAGCCGCTTTTCAGACTTCATACGTCCATCACGCATCCCAGCTCACATATCGGGGCTTCTTCGCGGTCGCAGCGAGGCCGATTTGGGTCATAATCCATTGGGCGCGGTGGCCGTGGTGATCCTGCTGGCGTTGACGGCCGCGACGGTTTGGACAGGCGCGTTTGGTGGCGAAGCGGCCGAAGAACTGCACGAAGTCATCGGCTGGACGCTGCTCGCTATGATTCTCCTCCACATCATCGCTGTCGTTGTCATGTCAGTCATCGAACGCGAAAACCTCGGTCGGGCGATGGTCACCGGCGGCAAGCCGGCTGAGCGACATCCTGGTGCTGTCGACGCAAAGCCTCCACGGTTCCTCGGCGTAATTGTTAGCCTCGCCGTGATTGCAGGCACTGCCTATGCAATTCTGCAATACGACCCGGACGCTTTCACGCCTCGATCCGCCGAAGCTTTCGAGCATCGCGCGAACGCGGCTACTGACCTTGCGCGAGGCGAACAAGAGGACGAACGCGGTGAATACGACTGAAGCTAGATTGTCCGCTTTGGATCCAAAGCGGACGTTCGAGCACTTGAGTCGCCGCACGGTTATCGCACGCAAGTGCCCAGCATCGAACGGACCGGGCATCTTTGGAAAACGCGAGCCTTTTGGGATTTTTGGGGATGGCGCGCCGGGCATGAAAATGATGGGCACTCAGATCATTGGGAAATCTCCGTCCAGCTCCCGTCGCCGGGAGCTGATCGGGCATCGAGAGTGCGATGAGGGCGAAGCGCGAGCGCTTTAGCGTCGGAAGAAGCATCAGCTTATGATCGGCCGCCTAAGGGCTCCTGCTAAACCGCCCGGCTGTGCTGACGGATGCTGGACGCAAGGTACACATCGAAGGCCGCGGCTATGGACCGCACCAGCGGACGCGCGTGGGGCTTCACCGAAATCCGCTCGCAGTTCGCTTCTACCAGCCCGTCGGCGATAAGAGGATCGAGTGCTGCTTCGACGAGCAGTTTCCTCGGATCGACACCAAACTCACGACAAACGTCGCCGAGGTCGACGCGATGGTCGCACATCAGCCGCTCGATGATCGTACCGCGCAGCCGGTCGTCGCCTTCGAAGCGATATCCTCGGGCGATCGGCAGCCGGCTTTCCCTGACAAGGCGCTGATATTCGGGGATGCGGACTTCGTTCTGGACAAATCCCTGCGGCATTCGGCCGATCGACGACGCTCCCAATCCGATCAGCACGTCCGCGTCGTCGTTCGTGTAGCCCTGAAAGTTGCGATGGAGGCGTCCCGCAGTTGCAGCTTGGGCGAGAGCATCCTCGGGCAGTGCGAAATGGTCGAGGCCGATTTCGATATAGCCCGCACGAACGAGCGCTTCCGCAATGGCGCGCGACTGAGCGAACCGCATTTCCGAATCAGGCAGGACCCTGCCGTCTATCTTGCGCTGGTGCGGCTTGAAGGAAGGTACATGGGCGTACCCGAACACCGCAAACCGATCCGGACGCAGCTCCAGCGCCTGTTCCACCGTATCAATGCAGGATTGCAGCGTCTGGTGTGGAAGGCCGTAGACTAGATCGAAATTCATCCGGCGCAGGCCGTTCATCCGGAGCAGGCGGACCGCAGATTCGGTCACCTCGAAGCTCTGCACTCTATTGATCCTTTGTTGGACCGCAGCATCGAAGCTCTGCACGCCAATGCTCGCGCGATTAAATCCGCAGGAACCAAGCGTCGCGGCCATCTCGGCCGTGAGAACCCGAGGATCGATTTCGATCGCAATCTCGGACTCGTCGGAAATCCGAAAATGCTTTCGAAGCTCGAGCATGATCGAAGTCATTTGCCCAGAGGGCATCATGGTCGGTGTGCCGCCACCAAAATGAACATGGTGGATCGAGAGCAACTCGCGGGTGTAGCGCGCAATCAGCTCAATCTCCTTTCGAAGGCAATCCAGGTAGCGAAGCACCGGCGCTTCCCGCGCCGCTACCGTGGTGTGGCATCCGCAGTACCAGCACATGGCCCGACAGAAGGGGATGTGCAGGTACAGAGAGCCGTTGGTTGCCGGAAGCGAGGCGAGCCAATGACGATACTGCGCCTCGCCCACTTCCGCCGAGAAATGGGGAGCCGTGGGGTAGCTCGTATAGCGTGGGACTTGTGCGTCCGCGTAGCGAGCGAGGATCTCCGCAGAGAGCGTTTCGATCATGCGGAGGTCGCTACCGCGTCTATTTCCACCAGACTTGATCCATATCATCAATGCGGCGAAACCAAGGATTAGCCGGCGCGTATGGAAGCGAACGAGTGTGGGGCGTGAACGAGCTTAAGTCTGGCAACTCCGCGGGCTTGGTCGACAGCTTCGGTCGACGGATTACCTATGTGCGGCTCTCCGTCACGGATAGGTGCGACCTCCGGTGCCGGTACTGCATGGCTGAGCGCATGCAGTTTCTGCCCAGGCGCGAAATCCTCAGTCTCGAGGAGATGGTAGCGCTCTCCGACATCCTCATTGCTCGTGGCGTCCGGAAGATCCGCCTGACAGGCGGCGAGCCGCTGGTTCGCAAGGGCGTGATGGAGCTAGTTCGCGCGCTTGGTCAAAGGCTTGGCTCGGGCCTCGACGAGCTTGTCCTGACCACCAACGGTACGCGGCTCGAGCGGTTCGCCGCCGAACTCCACGAAGCGGGCGTGAGGCGCATCAACGTCAGCCTCGACAGCCGCCGGCCCGAGCGCTTCGGGCATATCACGCGCGGCGGCGATCTCAGCCAGGTTCTTCGCGGCATCGACGCGGCGCTGACCGCGGGCCTGCCCGTCAAGGTCAACATGGTTGCGCTCGCCGGCGTCAACGAGGACGAAATCGAAGACATGTTGCGCTGGTGCGCGGCGATGGCGATCGACCTCACGCTCATCGAGACGATGCCGCTGGGAGACGTGGAGGAGGATCGAACGGCGCACTATCTGCCGCTCGACCTGGTCAAGCAACGGCTGAAGGACCGGTTCACCTTGGTGCCCTCCATCAGGCGAACCGGCGGTCCTGCGCGTTATTTCGATATCGTCGAGCTGCGGTCGCGCCTCGGTCTGATCACGCCGCTGACCAACAATTTCTGTGACGGGTGCAATCGCATCCGGATTGCCGCGACCGGAACGGTCTATGGCTGTCTCGGGCATGATCAGAAGGTTGAGCTTCGAGACGCCCTGCGATCCGGGGGGGCGGCGGTTGTGAATGATTGCCTGGACCGCCTGCTGTTCGGCAAGCCGAGGCGTCACGACTTCCAGATTGGCGGAGCGCCTGCCGTCGAGCGGCACATGAGCGTGACGGGAGGCTGAGCCGGGCGCCAAATGATTCGGATCAATCGTCGCCCTGACACTTGCTGCGAGAGGGACCCCGCAACGAATCGCGGATCGCGGGGGAACAGCAATGCTTAGGACGAGCGACCAGCCTGCCGACGGAGCCAGCCAGGCGCTCTGGTCGAGCACGATCGCATTCACTGTCTGCTTTGCCGTTTGGACGATCTTCTCGATCATCGGGCTGGGCGTGAAGGACGAGCTCGGCCTGACGGAGACCGAGTTCGGCCTTCTCGTGGGAACCCCGATCCTGACCGGATCCCTCACCCGCGTCTTCCTCGGCGTCTGGGCCGACCAGTTCGGAGGCCGGCGCGTGTTCGCCGCGGTCATGGTCCTCGCCGCGATTGCGACCTTTCTGACTTCCTATGCCGATAGCTATGGAGAACTGCTGGTCGCGGCGCGGGGCGTCGGCATCGCCGGCGGCGCCTTTTCCGTCGGAGTCACTTACGTCTCCAAATTCTATCCGAAGGAAGATCAGGGTTTAGCGCTCGGAATTTTCGGAGCGGGAAATGTCGGTTCGGCGGTGACCAAGTTCCTGGCGCCGTTCGTGATGGTCGCAATGGGCTGGCAGGCCGTTGCGAAGGTCTGGGCCGCGGCGCTCATCATTACCGCCGTGCTGTTCCTGCTGCTGACCAAGGAGGATCCGGAGCAACGCGAACGAGCCAAATCGGGGCGCAAGGCCGCCAGCATGGGCACCCAGCTGGCGATCCTCAAGAACGTCCAGGTCTGGCGGTTCGCGCTCTATTATTTCTTCGTTTTCGGCGCTTTCGTAGCGCTCGCGCTTTGGCTGCCGCGCTACCTCATGGGCGTCTACGCCCTCGACGTGAAGACGGCCGGCATGCTCGCCGCCTTCTACTCGGTCCCGGCAAGCCTCTTCCGTATCTACGGCGGCAAACTGTCGGATCGCTACGGCGCCCGATCGGTCCTTTACGTGACCTTCGGCATCTCGGTGCTGTGCACCTTCATGCTGTCGTATCCGCCGACGACATACATCATCGAGGGCGTACGGGGGCCGATCACCTTTCGCACGGAGATGGGGCTGATCCCCTTCCTCGTCGCCATTTTCGTGCTCGGCTTCTTCATGAGCCTCGGCAAGGCCGCGGTGTTCAAGCATATCCCGGTCTACTACCCCAATCACGTTGGCGCGGTCGGCGGGCTGGTCGGAATGATCGGCGGCCTCGGCGGATTCGTGCTGCCGCTCGCCTTCGGTTCGCTGCTCGACCTGACGGGTGTCTGGACCAGCTGCTTTGTGCTGCTCTTCGTCCTGGTCCTGGTCGCGCTCACCTGGATGCACTTCGCGATCCGCCAGATGGAGCGCGCCGCCCTCCGTCGTGGTGAAGAGGGTCAGGTTCCCGAGCTTCCGGAGATGCAGGGTTTCGGCGAACCCGGGATCGAGGCGCCGCCGCGACGTGCGGGGCCGATCGCCGACTGGAGGCCCGAGGAGGAAGAGTTCTGGCGAAGCGGCGGCCGGGCTGTGGCAAGGCGCAACCTGTGGGTCTCGACCTACTGCCTGATGCTGTCGTTCGCCGTCTGGATGGTATGGAGCGTCGTCGTTGCGCGCCTGCCGGCGATCGGCTTCGATTTCTCGACGGACCAGCTGTTTTGGCTGGCAGCGTTGCCCGGCCTCTCCGGTGCCACTCTACGCATTTTCTACGCATTCCTGGTGCCGATTTTCGGAGGTCGACTGTGGACGACATTGTCCACCGCCTCGCTTCTGATTCCGGCCTTCGGCATCGGTTATGCCGTGCAGTCGCCGGATACGCCGTATCTGATCTTTCTGGTTTTGGCGCTCCTGTGCGGCCTTGGCGGCGGCAACTTCGCTTCGTCCATGGCAAACATCAGCTACTTCTTCCCCAAGGCGGAAAAGGGCAACGCGCTGGCCCTTAACGCGGGCCTCGGAAACCTCGGCGTCAGCCTGATGCAATTTCTCGTTCCCGTGGTCGTCACCATGAGCCTGTTCGGGGCGCTCGGCGGGCAGGCGCAGGTTGCATCGGACGGCACGCAGCTATGGTTGCAGAATGCGGGCTTCGTCTGGGTGCCGCTGATCATTGCCGGTGCACTGGCGGCATGGTTTGGGATGAACGATATCCTGAGCGCGAAGTCTTCCTTTGCCGACCAGGCGGCGATCTTCGGCAGGCTGCACACATGGCTGATGTGTTGGCTCTACACGGGCACGTTCGGGACCTTCATCGGCATGTCGGCGGGCTTCCCGCTGCTTGCCAAGCTGGTG
>DASTVY010000054.1:0-4424 GCA_035758865.1 Sphingomicrobium sp.
GGCCCGGCCTTCGCTTAAAAGCTAGCTGAGTTCGTCAATGAGGCTTGCTTGTTTGGTCAACTAATTTGTCCGCTTCAGATCCTCTGTGGAGCGCGGCGTAGAGCCCAAGCGCTTGGTCAAATTGCCGACCCCAATCGAGCACCCGGTAAAAACGGCTACCATGTGATCCGGATTTGAAGATGAGGTCCAGAAAGGCTGCCGCCAGTGTTACTGGACCAAGGACGAAACCGAGCAAGCTGCCGATCATTAGCTTCACCTGAAGAGCAAGGACGTCCCAAACGAAACTGGAGCGCGTTCGTAGACGCGTGTCGCCGCTCATGGGCGGGGTAGGGTCCTGTTTGTCTGTCATGTCTCTAAAGGCCGTAATCTGATTGAGGGTTCCATCGTGGCACCGCTCACGGTGTCCGCTTTGGGTGGAAAGCGGACATTGGCTATATGACGAAGGCCGCAGCTTCTGCGCGGTCCATACACGCGCTTCGCGTTCACAGGCGCTTCGGCCTACGCACGTTAACAGCCGCCGCTACGGCTGAGAAATGACGGCAACCCGACAATCATCCTTGTCGTTGGTGAGCGATGGGTGACGAAGCCGAACACTATCGTCAGCGGGCCACGCATTGCCGCGAACTGGCCGAAGCTGCCCGTGACGATCTAGTCATTCAGCGGCTTATGGAATTGGCCGCAGACTTCGAGGAAGAGGCCGACCGCTTGGATGCGGCGGCCGAACAGCCGTAGCAAAAAACAACAGGTCAGCGGATCTACGCTGAATCAGTTTTCGGGCGAACGGCGAGGATACAGATGGTCGGTAGTTTCCGCTGCCGGAACGGCGTTTCCGACCTCGGCATCGGATGCTGCACGGCAAAATGAATTATTCGCTCCACCGTCAACAATTCGGTTTTCTCGTCTCGGCTGAGATCAATGTGGTCGCCCGCCCGTGGCATTTCCCTTATTAGCCACTTCGGCCTTAGGCTTGCGGACCTCCTTGTTTGAGCGCTTCTGTCCCTTGGCCATGCGTCACTCCGTGATCGGTCACTTGTGTTAGAGGCGACTTTTCGTCTTTCATCGCATCGCTCAAGAACTGAGGCAATGACGCTTCGAGTCAACGATCGCACTACCGTGCCGTGGGCTAAGACCCGCCGAGGGCTTCGCCCGCTGCCCTGCGCGCAAGTAGGTCGAACTCACGGGCCACGCGGAGCAGAAAACTCTCCTCAGGCCTGCCAAGATAGAAGAGCGCTTGTAACCGACATCTTTTGGCTTCTTCAGCCAGCTTCACCTGGTCCATTCGCGACATCTGAGCACCACCTATAGGCAAAGGTCCGAAGCCTGCTTCACGTACCTGGGGAGGCGAATTGAGTAGCAGGGCTTCGTCGTTCCGACGCAGCTCGTGATGTGGACGATCTGGCTGCTGAGTCAGGATTAATCGATCGCCCGTGAAGCTTCGCTCAAGGAACATGGCAAACGCGGTCCTAATGTCCGGAAAGGGTCGGAAGCAGACACTAGGCCTATGCCCAGCGGGACGCCTCTCCGGCCATCGGAAAGCTAACCGCCACATCGGCTTCATCGTCCACGAAGCCTTCATCAGCCGGGTTATGCGGCGTCTGTTCGGAACGGTAGGGCCTGAGTTGGGGCAACTCCCGACCGATTGCAGAGTGCGCCCCTATTGAGAGCGGCTGCTGCATGAAGACGACTTGCCGCCGCTTGCTGAAGCCCTCGGATGTTGACGCAACGGAGTTGCCCTCAAGTACGGCTATTTCCACAGCGCGTCTGATTGCGGGTGAGATGATGTCCATGGCTTCAGGATTAGGCGCAAACCTAATGTCCGCAATGGGTCGAAAGCAGACATTAGCGTGAGCTAAATAGAACCCCAGGCAACCTGACCATTGAGCTTTGGGGGCACTGGCGGGGGCATCGTGAGGGAACGGCTCAATACACTCCTATATTTTTCAGATCCTTAGGGAGAAATCGGGAATCCCTCCGTCTCCGCCAGCGCTGATTCCAGTTTTCGCTATGCGACCGGCATTGCCTTCCGGGCTTTCCAGTTTCCGGGCCTGCGTGCGACCTCGGGCTTTAGCTGCTTGCTGAAGAAGCTCAGGGCGCTGCCAGTCTTCGCCGAGGACGATCGTTCAATCGGGATTCCACTGTCCATCAGTAGGGCTCGGAAATTGGCGGCCAATTGAAAAGCCTCACCTGGCGCGCCCTTGGTCGAGATTTCCAGCACTCTCGATCCATCAGGGTACATCCACAATTCGACCACGACCACGCGATCGAAATGCTTCGGCTGCTGTTTCGCCAGCAGCAGGAACGTCGGGCCAAGCGGCACCAGCTCATCCATCGAGATTCCGGCTGGCGCGTGAGCAGCGTAGAAATCGCGCTGCTTGTGAGTGAAGATAGAGCTGAGCGGCTTTTTCCCGCTGCATACATCGACCACTTCGGCGCTGTCACAGCGCCCCTTGACCGAAGTCGAGCAGACGTAGCCGCCCGGCATTACGTCCACCTCTGTCTTGACCGCCTCATCGCGGCGCAACTCGTCGCTGAGGGTGGCCGGATCGACCGGCCGAAGTTTCACGACCGTGTCGCCCCTTCCGCCGGGTCTCCGGCGCGCCCTGACGATCACACCAGCCTTGTTCAGAGCCAGATCGGGTGTGTCGAAGAAATAGACCTGCCTCGGTTGAGCCTCGACCGGATCGAACCCGAGGTGGCGGATCGTCACTCGAGCGGGGTCTTCCACCATCAGCTTGAGCTCAACGCTGTTTGAGCCTTTCAGAAGTTCCATCACGGCGATCGCATCTTCGGTCGAAAGTCGGGTGTCGCTGCTGGTCTGAGGTTGGATTGGTGCCGCGTCGTTCATTTGCTCGCCCTTTCCGGCTCAAGCTCCAAATCTTTCGACAAGCAGACCATGGCGAAGACCGCGATCGCTGACCGTCAGGCTGTCCTTGCCGAGCTTCCGCATGACCGTCCGGACGACGCACGCTCCGGCCAGGATGACTTCCGCGCGCTTCGGTTGCAGACCGACAACCGAGCGCCGCTCGTCAGAGTCCATCGATCGATAGAGTTCGATCTGCCGGTCGATCTCATCACTCGTCAGAGTGGCACCCTGAACGCGATCCGGGTCATACTGGGCGAGGCCAAGCGCGACCGCCGTCAAATTGGTCGTAGCGCCGCCCATGCCGACGAGGGCATCCGGCGCGGGCCGGCCGTCGAGCCGCGAAAGATCGTCCGAGATTGCTGCCATTGCCTTCCGGACCACGTCTTCGGAGACCGCCCGATCCAGCCCGAACCTCTCGGTGTAACGGGCGGCTCCAACATCGAGGCTGAAGCGCTCGTCGATCCGGCCGCTCTGCCCGAACGTGAACTGCGAGCTGCCACCACCGGTATCGAAGACAGCCGTCGACCCTGCTGTTGGACCGAGCGCCGAAGTCGTCGCCAGGTAGGCCAGCCGAGCTTCATCATCGCCCGAGACCACTTCGATACGGACGCCGGTGCGCTGGCGAATGGCCGCGATCACTTCCGCCGCATTCTTGGCAATCCTCAGTCCCGCAGTGCCGACCGCCGCAGTGGCTCTGGCGCCGTTGCGTTTTGCCTCTTCGGCCATTCCGGCGATTGCATCGGCCGTACGGTGGATGGCGGCATCGCTGATCTGACCTGATTCAGCCAGTCCTTCGCCCAGCCGCGTGAGCTCCGCGCGGTCTGCAATGGTCGTCCAGCTCCCGTCGGCATTGCGGGCCGAGAGGTGGAATTTCACCGAATTCGTTCCGACGTCGATGATCGCATAGCGCTCGGGTGCCCCGTCGATCACGTCTGTTAGCGCGCGAAGGTAATTGGTGTTCGCGTACCCGGTGAGCCCAAGCCAATCGATCGCCCTCATCATGGCCTCGGGATCTTCGGATTCGACGGCCAGGGTGCGGATCGGGATCCCGTTGGCCGTTATGTCCGAAAGCTCGGCCATGCAGCCCTCGATGGTATAGCGGACCCTCCGCTTGTGGACGTTCACCACGCGGACGCCGCTATCGGGATGCGAGAGGGCCTCGATGAGCGCCTTCAAGCTGTAATTCTCCCGGAGCGAGGCGCGGATCGGAATTCGAAGGGCATCGATGACCTTCGCGGCATCTGTTGCGGCCAATGGGAACTGGGCTTTCATGATCGGGGCCCATTGTTCCAGCCCGTCGCCATTGACCTCGCACAGGACTTTCACGTCCATCAAGTCGTCGCGGACCTTCACATTGTCACCGCGCTTCGAAAGGAAATAGGTTTCGTCGCTTTCCTTCGGATCGCTTGGAGTCAGGTCGGCGATACGCTCTTCAGCGATGCCGAAGCGATGGCCGAAGGTTCGCCACTCCCACCGAAGGCCTGTTTGTGGCGGGAGGGAACTCGAGTTTCGCGCCTCGATGACATTTGTCTGATGGTTCCGCATTGGACGTACCCGCGCC
>DASTVY010000057.1:0-4578 GCA_035758865.1 Sphingomicrobium sp.
CCGACGTTTTCGCGCGGCTCTTCGAGATGACGGGGATCATCCGTTTCCGGCGAAGATCGGTGCACAGATAATAATAATCATAATTGTGGGTCTCGACCCGGACTGCGTGGTCGATGTCGCACAGGCTTCGGCGGGCGGTAATTGCCGCCGGCGGCTCGTCACTCGATTCGGCGAACATTTCCGACATGCGCATCCCAAGCCGCTGGGCGACCTGGTAAAGCTTGTCATAGGTCAGGGTCAGCCGGTCATGTTCGACCTTGGACAGAGTCGACACCGGAATCCCGCTCTTCTCGCTCATCTGCTTCAGGGTCCAGCCTTCGCGATTGCGCACCCCGCGGAGCAGCGCGCCCAAGGTTGGAACTGATGAAGCCATGATACGCGGAATCCTTTCCAGTTGACGAATTTTCTAATCAGGATAACAGTGTCCCAATCAGAACAATAGCACCACTTTATTGGCTGGCGCTAGCCGGGGCAATCCCGGCAACTTGGGGAGATAGGCCATGGCAAAATGGCGGGGAATGATTTTTGGATTGGCGGCTTTGGCCGCTGGAACGGCAGTTGCGCAGCAGGCCGTCAAGCTTGGGCCGGATACGACCCTTGCAAAGGTTGCCGCACCTTCCGCGGCTCCGGGCGCAACTCCGGCAACGCTGCCGGCAGGCACTCATGAGCTCAGCAAGACCGACGTCGATGCCTGGCTCGACGGCTACATGCCCTACGCAATCGCCCGCGGCGACATCGCCGGTGCAGTCGTCGTGGTGGTCAAGGACGGGCAGGTCCTGACTCAGCGCGGCTACGGATTCTCCGACATTGAGAAGCGCAAGCCGGTGTCACCGGAAACCACGCTGTTCCGTCCCGGGTCGGTTTCAAAGCTATTCACCTGGACCGCGGTCATGCAGCTGGTCGAGCAGGGCAAGATCGACCTCGACAAGGACGTCAACACCTACCTCGACTTCAAGATTCCCGAGCGGAACGGCAAGCCGATCACGATGCGCAACATCATGACGCATACCGCCGGGTTTGAAGAAACCGTTCGGCACCTCATCCATGACAATCCGGACAAGCTGGTTCCGCTCGACAAGTTTGTGAGGGTCAGCCTTCCGAACCGCGTCTTCGATGCCGGCACGACACCTGCCTATTCGAACTACGCGACCGCGCTTGCCGGCTACATCGTCGCGCGGCAGTCGGGAATGTCGTTCGACGATTATCTCGACCAGCACATCTTCAAGCCGATCGGAATGCAGCACTCCAGCTTCCGGCAACCGCTCCCCAAGAACCTGCAGCCCTTCATGTCCGAAGGCTATAAGGGCGCATCGTCGCCGAAGGCCGAGAAGTTCGAGATCGTCGACCCGGCTCCGGCCGGAAGCCTGTCGGCATCGGGTGCGGACATGGGCAAGTTCATGATCGCCCATCTCAACAATGGCGCGGGACTTCTGAAGCCGGAAACCGCCAAGCTGATGCACGATTATCGGTATGACGTCATTCCGGGCCTCAATCGGATGGCGCTCGGCTTCTATGAACAGGGCATCAACGGTCATCGCGGCCTTGCCCACGGTGGCGACACCGGCCTGTTCCACTCCGACCTGACCTTGTTCGTCGACGATAATGTCGGCCTGTTCGTTTCGGTCAACAGCGCCGGCGGCGAGGGCGCTCCCCGCGCCCTTCGCGAGCGGCTGTTCGACGAATTCGGCAACCGCTATTTCCCGGGCCGGCCGGTCACCACCAAGGTCGATGCCGAAACCGCTAAGAAGCATGTCGAGCAGATGGCCGGCAGCTATTTCAACAGCCGCGGAATCCGCTCCAAGTTCCTCCACATCCTCGACCTGATCAGCCCGATCGCCATCGGTCCGGATGAAGACGGCAAGCTGTCGGCCCCGATGGTCACCAACACCGGAAACAAGCCGCGCCGCTGGGAGGAAATCTCGCCCTATGTCTGGAAGGACCTGGACAGCGGTGAGAAGCTGGCGGCCAAGGTCGAGAATGGCCAAGTCACTCGCTGGAGCTTCGATACCGTCTCGCCGTTCATGGTGTTCGACCGGGCGCCCTGGTACAAGGATCCGGCGTGGCTTGCGCCGGCGCTTTACGTGTCGCTTGGACTGCTGTTCCTTGCCGCGCTGTCATGGCCGGTCGGCGCGATCTCCCGGCGCCGGTACAAGGCGGCGAACGTCCATCAGGGCAAGCGCCTTCGAATGCAGCGCATCTGGCACGGCTGGCAATGGCTGGCCCTCGCCACGCTCGCCGGTTGGGTGACCTTCGTCTCGGTTGGTTTCTCGACCCTGTCCTTGCTGGGCGGCCCGCTGGATCCGCTGCTGCTCACCGTCCAGGTGCTGACGCCGATCGCGTTCATCGGCTTGCTGCTGCTTGCCGGCTGGAACCTGCGCCAGGTCTTCCTTGAGAAGCGCCGCTGGTTCGTGAAGGTCTGGGCCGTTGCACTGTTGCTGTCGGCAGCAGTCCTGTTGTGGGTCGCAGCAGCGTTCCACCTGATCGGCTTTGGAACCAACTCCTGATGGCACGGCTGGAGCTGGACGTCAGCGTAGAGACGTTGCGGCTGGCCCAGCCGTTCCGCATCTCGGGCCATGTGTTCACCGGTTCGGACGTCATCGTGGTTACTCTCCGCGACGGCGACCTTAGAGGTAGGGGAGAGGGGGGCGGCGTCTACTATCTGGGCGACGACGTCCCCCATATGCTCTACTCGATCGGTGCGGTCCGGTCCGCGATCGAGGCCGGGCCGACACGAGAAGAGCTGCGCTCGATCATGCCGGCGGGCGGCGCGCGCAACGCGGTCGACTGCGCGCTTTGGGAATTGGAAGCGGCGAAGGCCGGAGTGCCCGTCTGGAAGCTGGCCGGGCAGGCTGAACCGCAACCGCTTCGAACGACCTTCACACTCGGCGCCGACACGCCAGAGGTGATGGCCGAGGGTGCGAAACGATACGTCGGCGCAAAATCGATCAAGGTGAAGCTGACCGGCGAACTGGAGCTCGACATTGAGCGGGTCAAGTCGATCCGCGCGGCTCGGCCGGACGTTTGGCTCGGCGTGGACGGCAACCAGGGTTTCGTGGTCGATCAGCTGGATAAGCTGGTGGCCGCTCTCGAAGAGCAGCAGGTTTCGCTCTTGGAGCAGCCGCTCGCCCGGGGCCGCGAGTCCGACCTCGATGGTTTCCGTTCGGCGGTTCCGATCGCCGGGGACGAGAGCCTGCTTACTCTTGAGGATCTGCCGGCAGCAGTCGGCAGGTTCGACGTGGTCAACATCAAGCTCGACAAGTGCGGCGGCCTCACCGAGGGACTGCTGATGGCTGCCGAGGCTCGACGGCTTGGGCTTGGCGTCATGGTTGGGAACATGGTGGGGTCGAGCCTCGCCATGGCTCCGGCGTTCGTGCTCGGGCAGGGCTGCGACATCGTCGATCTCGACGGTCCGACTTTCCTTGCCGAAGACCGAACGCCGAGCGTGGTTTATGACGCCGGAACAATCACCGCCGGCCCAGAGGTCTGGGGATCCGGATGGGTGACAGTCGCATGAGCGTACAACCGACGTGGTTCGGCCAGCCGCGAGGCCTCACCGTCCTGTTCCTCACCAACATGTGGGAGCAATTCTCCTACTTCGGGATGAGGGCGCTGCTGGTCTACTACATGACCAAGCAGCTGCTGATCGGGCAGGCGCAATCCTCCTTCATCTACGGCACCTACACGGCCTGCGCCTATTTCACGCCGATCATCGGCGGCGTGATCGCCGATCGCTATCTCGGCAAGCGGCGGGCGGTGATCATTGGCGCCAGCATCATGGCGCTGGGCCATTTCATGATGGCGTTCGAGCCGCTTTTCTATTTCGCGCTCGCCGCCATCGCGATCGGCAACGGCCTGTTCCTGCCCAGCCTGCCGAGCCAGGTCGGCGACCTCTATCAGCGCGACGACCCGCGACGAAGCTGGGCGTTCAACATCTATTATGTCGGAATCAACATCGGTGGATTCCTGGCCCCGCTAATCTGTGGGACTTTGGGCGAGCTATACGGCTGGCATTACGGGTTCGGAGCCGCCGGGGTGGGGATGGTAGCCGGGCTTGTGATTTATCTCGCCGGGCAGCGTCACCTGCCTGCGGAACAGCCGCGTCAGCCCATCGAAACGCAGGAGGCCCGGTCCGGATTCGATCGCCAGACTATCCTTCTCCTGCTGGGAATCGGATTGTCGGTTACCGTGTTCCGCGCAGCCTATGAGCAGATCGGTAACACCGTCGCCCTTTGGGCCGACAGCGGCGTCGACCGGGCGGCTGGCGCCCTCGAGATCCCGATGACCTGGTTCCAATCGCTAAACCCGCTGTTCGTGATGCTGCTTACCCCTCCGTTGCTGTCCTACTGGCGCCGCCACGCGCACAGGGACACGCGCGGATCGCTGGTGCGGCGAATGGCGCTCGGATCGTTGATCGTTGGTTCCGCCTATCTGGTGCTTGCAGCTGCTTCGGCCGCTAGCGGGGCGCAACTTGCCGGCTGGGTCTGGCTGGCGCTGTTCTTCCTGGTTCTGACCTTTGGCGAGTTGTTCATCCTGCCGACCGGTCTGGGACTGTTCGCCCGGCTGGCGCCGCCGCACCTC
>DASTVY010000107.1:0-3848 GCA_035758865.1 Sphingomicrobium sp.
CAGCTCCGCCTTGCGCATCCACGCCACCACGTCACGCCGGTCGATGTCCAGCGCACGCTCGAGCGCATTCAGCTCGGCCTCGTCATCGCCGGCACCGCGGTGCGCTGAGGCAAGGTTACGCAGCAACGCCCCGCTGTGAGGGTCGGCTGCTACCGCCCGCTCGAACGCCTCTGCCGCTGCCTTGAAGTCGCCCTGGCGCAGGAAGTTCATTCCCTGGCTGTTGGCGGCCGCGGCTGGCTGTACAATCTGCTGCATCCTCGCTGCTTGCCAGCGCCTGACGCTGACGGCAAGGTCAGGAGGATGACCGATGAGATTACGCGAATCATTACAAGCCCCGATTGGCTTGCGCATCGGTATGACGAGCGGCACGACGCCTTCCAATATCGCCATGTGACGCGCGACCGGCACGCAGAGGTCCCGTTCGCAATCGACGATTATCTGGGAGAGGAAGCGAATCCGGTAGTCATCGGCCGCGAGGAGGCGGCGCGGTTACTTGGCCAGCAGGCGCCAATCCACTTCATCTTCCATTCCGCCTTCTGCGCATCGACCATGCTGGTGCGCGCGCTCGACGTTCCTGGAAGCGCGATGGGCATTTCGGAGCCGGTCATCCTCAATGACATGGCTGGTTGGCGCCGGCGCGGCGCCGAAATACCGAAACATGCCAGAGTGATGGATGATGCGTTCGGTCAGCTGGCTCGACCCTGGGGTGCCGGTGAGGCAGTGGTGGTCAAACCCTCCAACGTTTACAACGGTCTCGCGATGGGAGCATTGCTCCTGAGGCCGCAAGCCAAGGCGCTGCTGCTCCACGCCCCCATCGAGGAATTCCTCCTGTCGGTGGCGCGCAAGGGAATGTGGTGCCGGCTGTGGGCAAGGGAGCTGCTGGAAAGCCTGCTTCAGGAGGGGATGGTCGATCTGGGCTTCGAGCCGCGCGACTATTTCCGCCAAACCGATCTTCAGGTTGCCGCGGTCGGTTGGCTCGCCCAGCAAATGCAATTCCATCGCATCGCCGAACGCTTTGGGTCAGAGAGAATTGCGTCGCTGGACAGCGAGACACTGACCAGCGATCCCGCTTCCGCGGTGGCAAAGGTGGCCGGCCATTTCGGCCTTCGCGCGCAAGACTCGGCCGACTATGCGAATCATCCGGCGATCGCTCGAAACAGCAAGTCCGGCGTGACATTCGAACGCGGCGAGCGGCAGTTGGACCAGGTCCGCGCGCGCGAAGTCTACGGCGACGAAATTGAGAAAGTTGCCGAGTGGATCCGTGTGGTCGGCGAAGGCCAGGGCATTTCCCTGCAGTTGCCGTTGGCCCTCTAATTCCACGCGCCAGGCCCGGCGCAAATTCATCTTTTCATTAGCCATAGAAAAAGGGCGGGCATTTCTGCCCGCCCTTCCCCTTTAACCAAACGAAGCCTTAGAACTTCAGCTTCGCGCTTACGCCGTAACGGCGGCCCAGGGCGTCATAAGTCGCCGGGAAGACGTTACCGCTGTTGAACGAGGTGGAGCCGATCGTGTTGCCGACGACCTTCGGCTGATTGTCGAACAGGTTCTGAACGACAGCAGTGAAGGTCATGTTGTCGGTCGCGTTGAACCGGACAGACAGATCGAAATAATGCTCCGACGGAATTTTGCGGAACTCTTCATCGATCACGCAGCCACCCGGATCCTCACCAAGGAAGTCAGGGCAACCCTGGTCGTCGAGAGGCAGCAAGTCGCCGTTGTCGTCCCGGTTCGCCGCGTCGGCAGCAGCGTTGTCAGCTTCGATCTGACGCGGCTCCAGTTTCATGGCATCGATCCAACGCCACAGGACCGAGAAGTCGACCTTGCCTACGGTCAGGGTCGCACGCTGCGAGAACTGCAGTTTCGGCTGAATGGAGCCGGTGAACGAGCAGTTGACGCTGTAATAGCCGGCGCATTCGCGGAAGAAGCTATCCGACGAATCAACGTTGGCGTTGAACTCCGAGTTGTTGGTCCAGTTGCCCACGAACGACCAGGCCAGATCGCCGAAGCCGACGTCCGTCTTGTAGTTCATGATCAGGTCGACACCGTCGGTGAACAATTCGCCGAGGTTGGTCGTCGCCAGGAACAGGCCCGGCGTGGTCGCCGGGTCACCGGAGAGCTCGCCACTGATCGGATCACGCCTGATAACCAAGCAGGCCGGATTAGTCGCGGCGCCCGCGGGCGGGTTGCCTGGATCGTCGCCAAAGCATGCCTGGATCGCGTCGCCCGGAAGCGCCGTGCCAATGACGTCCTTCACCCGGATGTGGTAGTAATCAACCGACATAGAGAAGCGCGGCAGGAATTCCGGCACGAACACCATACCCAATGTCCAGGTGCGGGCAGTTTCCGGCTTCAGATCCAAGTTGCCGCCGAACACCGCGTTGGCCTGACCCACGGCGGGGTCTTCGATAGAGCCGATCGATCCCGCCGGAGCGCCCTGCGCGAGACAGATCGCACGCAGGTTGGCGTTGGCCACCGGAGCCGAACCGGCGCACGGATCCTGGCCAAGATTGGTGAGGCCGACCGTTAGCGGAGTGAACAGCTCGCCGATGTTCGGAGCACGAACCGCCTTCGAATAGTTGCCGCGGATCTTCACGCCATAACCCGGCTCCCAGCTTCCGCCGGCCTTCCAGGTCCAGGTCGAGTTGCCGCCCGCACCGTCGATCTCATACTTCGAGTAACGGATACCCGTTTCAAGGGTCAGGCTTTCGAAGAACTCCTTGTCCTCAACGATCGGGGCGATCAACTCGCCATAACCTTCGTAGACCGAATAGCCGCCGTCGATATCCGGAGCAGCGCCGCCAGCGCCGCCCAGTTCGCCGGCAGTCTTGGCCAGCGTATCGGATGCCTGCGATGCCTTATACTTGCGGAACTCGGTGCCGACGGCGAAGCCGATCGGTTGCGTAGCCCAAGGCAGTGCAAAACCGGCGTCGCCGGAAATAATTCCGCGCAGCTGGCCAAGTGTCGCCTTGTTACGAGACGTGCTGTTCTCGCTAAGGAAATCGGCCATTTCAGGCGTAAGCGAGCCTTCCGGACCGAAGATGTCGAGCGGAACGCAGCCGTTCGACGGGTCCTGGCAAACCGGAAGGCCTGTCACCGGATCCAGGTTGGCCAGCGAACCCTGCCGGAAACGCGACTGGAGGGTATAGTTCTGAATCTCCTGGACGTTTTCCGACTCGCCGTAGCTGCCCGCGACATCCCAGTCGACCGTGCTGGTCAGCGGGCCACGTAGGCCCATCCGATAATCGAAGATGGTCGTGCGATAGTCGCTGATGCGCGGACCGACTTCCGGAGTACGCCGGCTGAGGTTGACCGTGACTTCCCGATAGTCGGGATCGTCCTGGTCGACCGCCGCTGCGGCTGCGTCGCATTCCGCCGGGGTGAAGCGCGGCGTGTAAACGTCCGGCACGCCCGTGTCCGGATTGATCGGCGCCGTGTTGAACGCGCAGAACTGCTGACGAAGCAAGTCAGGCAGAAGCGGATTGTTGAGGTTGATGGTCACGCCCGCGGTGAACGAGCCCGACGGAGCGATGATCGTCTTGACCTGGTTCTTCGAGAACATTCCACGTGCATAGACTTCGACCGCGTCCGAAATCTCGTAATTTGCCTGGCCGTAGATGTTGTACCGCTTGAACGGCGTCTGGAAGACGTTGAACGGGTTGAAGTTGAAGAAGTGGAAGGTGCCGGCAGCGCCGCCCGCGCAACCGTTGAATTCACCGGTCGGGTCGATCTGCTTGATGCCGCCATTCAACCTTTCAGGATCGAGGTCTGGCAAGCAGGTGTCCAAATCAAGCGGACGAGCCCCGGTGAAGCGCGATGGCGTCGTCGCCAGGCCTGAACCAGCTTCGCCG
>DASTVY010000189.1:0-6592 GCA_035758865.1 Sphingomicrobium sp.
CGGCGCCGAGGTTGACTGCCTGAAGCAAGGCGATCGGGTCGCCTATGCCGGCCCGATCGGCGGCTATGCCGAAGAACGGCTGATCGCGGCCGACCGGTTGGTGAAATTGCCCGATGACATCAGCGACGAGCAGGCCGCGGCAATGCTGCTTCAGGGCATGACCGTCGACATGCTGATCCGCTCTGTCTGGCCAATCCATTCCGGCGATACGATTCTCATTCACGCAGCGGCCGGCGGCGTCGGCCTGATCATGTGCCAATGGGCCGCCGCGCTCGGTGCGACCGTCATCGGCGCGGTTTCGAGCGATGAGAAGGCGGAGCTTGCACGCGCCCACGGCTGCCACCATCCGATCGTCTATTCGAAGCAGGACTTCGTCGCCGAGGTCGATCGACTGACCGCGGGCAAGAAATTGCCGGTGGTTTTTGATTCCGTCGGCCGCGACACGTTCATCCGTTCGCTCGACTGCCTTCAAAAGCGCGGATTGATGGTGAGCTTTGGCCAGGCATCCGGGCCCGTCGAGCCCTTCGTGCCCAACCTGCTGGCGCAGAAGGGCTCGCTTTACCTGACCCGCCCGACCTTGTTCGATTACGTCTCGACCCGTGAGGAATTGGAGCGGTCGGCTGCCAGTCTGTTCGACGCTGTACGGACTGGCAAGGTGAAGGTCGATATCGGGCAGCGTTTCCCACTGTCGGAAGCTGCGCAGGCGCACCGCGCGCTCGAAGCTCGCCAGACGGTCGGCTCAACAATTTTGACGGTCTAATAGGGCCCAGCACCACCGTCCTTCCATTTTGCGAAATGCCAGAGTAAGTCACCGCAACTTTGTTGATGATTAAGCGAGGATTATGGCCAAGGAAGAACTTCTCGAGATGCGCGGACGGGTAGTCGAGCTGCTGCCCAATGCGATGTTCCGCGTGGAGCTGGAGAACGGCCACGAGATCCTCGGACACACCGCAGGCAAGATGCGTAAGAACCGCATCCGCGTCCTGACCGGCGACGAAGTGCTGGTCGAGCTGACGCCCTACGACCTCACCAAGGGTCGCATCACCTACCGCTTCATGCCCGGGCGCGGAGGCCCCGGCCCAGCCTAAATGAGGCTCATCCTCGCTTCTGCGAGCCCTCGCCGTCTCGACCTGCTCGCCCGCATCGGCGTCAAGCCCGATGCGATCGATCCGGCTCATATCGACGAGAACGTGCCGCCGGGGGAATTGCCGCGCGATCACGCCCTTCGATTGGCGGTCGAAAAGGCCGAGACCGTCGCAGCACGGCATGGGCAAGCGCTGGTACTCGCCGCCGACACGGTAGTGGCGGTCGGGCGCCGGATCCTTCCCAAGGTCGAGGATGAGGCGACCCTTCGACTATGCATGAAGCTGCTGTCCGGCAGGCGCCACCGAGTGCTGACGGGAGTCGCAGTCGCCATGCCAGGCGAGCCGACGCGAAGTCGCCTGGTAGAAACGACGATCGCCATGAAGCGTCTGTCCGATGAGGAAATCGATTTCTATGCGGGCCATGGCGAATGGCATGGCAAGGCGGGCGGCTATGCTTTGCAGGGCTATGGCGAAGTTTATGTCCGTCATATCGCCGGCAGCTACTCCAACGTAGTCGGCCTGCCGCTCGCGGAAACCCGGCTCCTCCTGAAGAGCGCGGGATATGCCGTCGCCTGAGTGGCTGATCGAGCGCGGGATCGGCGAGACCCGCGCCGCGCTGGTCGAAGACGGCCATATCATCGAGGCGCGCATCCTGCGGGACGGAGTGCTTCAAGCCGGGACCGTACTTCAGGCTCAGCTGAAGAGCGTCGGTCGCAATGCCGTCGCGGTTGCCGATGGCCAGTCATATCTGCTGCCCAGGGGCGCGCCGGGCGTGACCGAGGGCGCGAAGCTCAACGTCGAGATCACGAGGGAGGCGCTGGGCGGTGCTGAGCCATGGAAGCGCCCCTTGGCTCGCGTTACAGATGCCCATCCCCGGCCGGCGCCTGCCCTCAAAGGCCGAGAGCTCAAGTTTCCGGCACCCATCGACGAGCTTGAAGCGGCGGGTTGGTCGGACCTGCTCGACGAGGCCCGCACCGGGCTCATCGCCTTCCCGGGCGGCGAGCTGCGCGTCTCGTTGACCCCGGCGATGACCCTGATCGATGTCGACGGAAATTTGCCTCCTGCCGAACTGGCGGTCGGCGGAGCCCGGGCTGCCGCTGCCGCGATCCGGCGGCATGGTATTGGCGGCTCGATCGGCATCGACCTGCCGACGGTCGACAGCAAGGCAGTCCGGCTCGAAGCCGCCGAGGCAGTCGATGCGATTCTGACCAAGCCGTTCGAGCGGACCGCGGTCAACGGCTTCGGCTTCCTGCAGATTGTCCGTCCGCGCACCCACGCCTCGCTGCTAGAATTGGCGGCCGATAGGGCTGTCTTTGAAACCGTTGCCTTGTGCCGCCGGGCAGCCCGCGAAGTCGGCTCAATCGGCCTCGTCGTCCATCCCGCCCTGGTTGGAATCCTGGGACTTAATCCGGGATGGCTCGATGAGCTGGCAAGGCAGGTTGGCGGCAGCGTCACCTTGCGCGCCGATCCATCGATCGCCATGTCGGCCGGACATGCCGAAAAACCCTAAAAACTGCCCGCTGTGCGGCAAGCCGCCGGTCAAGGAACATGCCCCTTTCTGCAGCCGCGGCTGCAAGGATCGCGACCTGCTGCGCTGGCTCGACGAGGGCTATAAAATCGCCGGTCCGCCGGCCGAGCCGCAAGGGCTGGACAGCGACGAGGGCGACCGCTAGACGGCCCCTCGCTCGCGGCGCCGACCGGCGCTTCACGTGGGCCCAGGTAGCTCAGTTGGTAGAGCATGCGACTGAAAATCGCAGTGTCGGTGGTTCGATTCCGCCCCTGGGCACCATCGTCACGCGCAGACCGTCCGGGAGACGGTCGAGCAATGCCGATGCTCTAATTCTCGACCTTAGAGCACTACCCTTGCTATCGCCGGCGCCATGAACGTCGATGGCAATCGCCAACAGAAACAGGAGCGCAATGCCGGACTGCTGCTGATTGCAGCCGCGGCGATTGCGGTTTTTGCCGGAAACGGCCCGTTATCGACGCTCTATCACGATCTGCTTCACCTCAAATTGGGACCGGCCCTGCCGCGCCTCGGCCAATTGGAACTTCACCACTGGATCGCTGACGGATTGATGGCGATCTTCTTCCTGCTCGTCGGGTTGGAGGTGAAGCGTGAGTGGTACGATGGCAAGCTTGCGGCCCCTGCCGACCGGCGCCTGCCAATCCTTGCCGCCGCGGCCGGAATGGCGGTGCCCGCCATCATATATCTTGCGATGGTCGGGGGCGATCCGGAGTTGAGCCGGGGCTGGGCCATTCCGGCAGCAACCGATATTGCTTTTGCGGTGGGCGTGCTTGCATTGCTCGGCCGCCGCGCGCCGCCCTCGATCAAGCTGCTGCTGGTAGCCATCGCCATTGTCGACGACATCGGCGCGATAATCATCATCGCGCTATTCTATACCGCCGACCTCAACGTGCCCGCGCTGGCCGCATCACTGGCGCTGGCCGGAGGAATGGCCGCACTGGGTCAGTTTGGAGTGCGCCGGTTGTGGCCATTCATGATCGGCTTCGTACTGCTTTGGCTGTTGGTACTTGCGAGCGGCGTCCACGCTACCATCGCCGGAGTCCTCACCGCTCTCACCATCCCGCTGGGTCGCGGAGAAGAGCGATCGCCTTTGAAACGGCTGGAGCATGATATTCATCCCTGGGTGATGTTCGGCGTGGTGCCGCTGTTCGGCTTCAGCTCGGCGGGCGTGGAACTGTCCGACGGTCTCGGTTCGCTTGCCAATCCCCTGCCCTTGGCAATCGTTTTCGGCCTGTTCTTCGGCAAGCAGCTTGGAATCTTTGGCGCCATCTGGCTGGCGGAAAGGTTCAGGATAGCCGCCCGTCCGGCCGGTGCGCGCTGGACTCAAATCTATGGCACTTCGCTGCTTTGCGGGATCGGCTTTACCATGAGCCTATTCATCGGAGCCCTCGCGTTTCCAGCTTCGCCACAGCTGATCGACGAGGCCAAGGTTGGAATCCTAGCAGGATCGCTGGTTTCAGCATTGGCCGGATACCTGATCCTTCGCCTCGCGCAGCCTGCGCAAAGCAGCCGGCAGGACATTGGCGAAGCCGGCGAACTGTTCGGCGCCGATCAGGATCGCTAGACGTTTCCGGACCATGGACCATTTCGAGCTGAAGCAGGGTAGCGTCCATTGCGAGGATGTTCCGCTGGAGTTGATTGCGGACGAGATCGGAACGCCGGTTTATGTCTACTCGGCGGCGACGCTGCGCCGCCATGCCCGAGTGCTCAAGGAAGCGCTTGCCGGACTTGGAGACCCGCTGATCGCCTATGCGGTAAAGGCAAACCCCAACCCAGCGGTGCTGTCTGTCCTGGCGCGCGAGGGGCTTGGCGCCGACATCGTCTCGATCGGCGAATATCGCGCAGCGCGCGCGGCGGGCATCGATCCAAGAGCCATCCTGTTTTCCGGTGTCGGCAAGACCGCTGAGGAAATGGCCGAGGCGCTGGCCGGCGGGATCAGGCAGTTCAACCTTGAGTCCCTAGAAGAAGCGCACACGCTTTCGATCGTCGCCAGGTCGATGGATGTGGTGGCGCCGGTCGCACTGCGCATCAATCCGGATGTCGAAGCGGGCACCCACGCCAAAATCACCACCGGCACCATCGACAACAAGTTCGGAATCCCGGCGGCCAAGGCTACCGAATTTTTCCGGGAGCTGCGCGAGCTCCCAAATCTCAAAGTGACAGGTGTCACCGTCCATATCGGCAGCCAGCTGACCAGCCTTGAGCCGCTGCAGATGGCCTTCGAACGGCTTGGCTCCGTCATCGGCGAACTTCGGGCTGAGGGATTTGACCTCGAACTGGCCGATCTGGGCGGCGGACTTGGAGTGCCATACGGCCCCGGACAACCTCAGCCGCCAACACCGGAAGAATATGGCGAGATGGTGCGCCAGGTGACGAAGGACTGGAACATTCGGCTGGCGTTCGAACCGGGACGGCTGATCAGCGGCAATGCCGGCGTGCTGCTGACTCGTGTGGTTCGTGTAAAGCCCGGCGAGACCCATCCCTGGATGATTGTCGACGCGGCCATGAACGACCTGATGCGGCCGGCCTTGTACGACGCCTACCACCATGTGGAGGCGGTCCGGCCATCTGGCGGCCGAGCCACGGCCCATGTCGTCGGTCCGGTGTGCGAAAGCGGCGACACCTTTGCCATGGCACGCGAGATGGACGCGGTTGCGGAAGGAGACCTAATCATCTTCAGGACTGCCGGCGCCTATGGGGCTGCCATGTCGAGCGGCTACAACAGCCGGCCGCTAACCCCCGAAGTGCTGGTCGACGGTGACCGCTGGGCATTGGTTCGCCGGCGGCTCGACCTGGCCGACGCGGCTTCCTTGCCGTTACCCGAGTGGCTGAGGTAGCGCGATTGACAGTCCATGGCTCACCGATAAACCAGCCGCTCCACCAGGAGAGGCTCCCATGAACCGAACTTTGCTCGCCGTTCTTTTGGCTGGATCCATAGTCGGAGCCTGCCATCGTGGAGCAGAACGGCCAGATCAGGCTGGGCTCGATCCAATCGCTCGCGAATTCGTGCTGCTCAGCCTGACGATCGGCGAGAAGGAAGAGGGCTATATCGACGCCTATTATGGGCCGGCCGAGCTTAAGGCCAAGGCCAAGGCCGACGCGGCGGGGCAAGATCTGGACGCGCTGGCCCGCCGGACCGAGGAACTTCGGAAAAGGCTGGAGGCCGTCGATATCGGCGACGACCCGCTTGAAGCGCGCCGAGCTCGTTTCCTCACCGCGCAGCTGACCGCGGCGGCGACGCGGCTTCGGATGCTGAAGGGCGAGAAGCTGTCGTTCGACGAGGAGGCCAAGGGGCTGTTCAGTGTCACGCCTGAGTTGAAGCCGCTGAGCGCATACGATGCGGTGCTGGCGAGCATCGAGAAACTGGTTCCGGGAAGCGGTGAGCTGGCCGATCGGGTGGAAGCTTTCCAAGCGAAGTTCACCATTCCCACGGATAAGCTCAAGCCGGTGTTCGATGCCGCGATCGCCGAGTGCAAGGCACGCACCCTGCAGCATATCGCACTGCCGAAAAACGAACGGTTCGACATGGCCTTCGTCACCGGCAAGAGCTGGAGCGGCTATAATTATTATCAGGGCAATGCCCACAGCCGGATCGAGATCAACACCGACCTACCGATCCGCATCAGCCGTGCGGTCGATCTGGGTTGCCACGAAGGATATCCCGGCCACCATGTCCTGAACGCGCTGCTGGAACAGCGGCTGACCAAGGAAAAGGGCTGGATCGAGTTCAGCGTCTATCCGCTTTATTCGCCGCAGTCGCTGCTGGCCGAGGGATCGGCCAATTATGGCATCGAGCTTGCCTTCCCAGGCAGGGAACGGCTGAATTACGAAGTCAGCACCCTCTATCCGCTGGCCGGGCTGCCGACTGCCGATGCGGAGCGCTATTTCGAGCTTCAGGAAACGATGAAGGACCTGCAGAGCGCACGCTTCACCATCGCCCGCGACCTGCTCGAAGGAAAGATCAACGGGGCGACCGCAG
>DASTVY010000203.1:0-6538 GCA_035758865.1 Sphingomicrobium sp.
GATGTTGGTGTCGATCGCGACGTCGATCGGGCCCTGCTCCGCATCCTGCAACCCGCTCATCGGCGGCGCGAGCCCGGCATTGTTGAGCAGTAGGTCGATGCCGCGATACCGCTCCGGCAGGGCCTCTAGCGCGGTCCCGAAATCATCCGGGCAACGCATGTCGAGCATCACCGGGTGAAAGAAGTCGCCAAGTTCGGCCGCCAGTGCATCGAGACGGTCGCGCCGGCGTCCGGTGCCGACGACCTGCCATCCCTGGCTGACGAACTTGCGAGCAGTGGCGGCACCGATTCCGGCCGTCACGCCGGTGATGAAGATTGTCTTGTTCATTCGCCTTGCAGCCTTTCCAAAATCCATGTCGCAGCCGTCGGCCAGTCGTCGATCCTGATATGGGCATGCTCGGCCACCGGAACGGCAGGGGCAAGCCGAGGTTCGGCCACCATGTGCAGCCGATGCACTTCCGGCGCATGCTTGGCGACCGAGGCGTGGTGGACCGGCAGGTCGTCCACGAAGACGGTAGGGCCGGCGCCATAGCGGGTGATGATTTCTCGAGCGGGAACGCCCTTGCCGCCGCGATTGCAGACGACCTCATGCCGAATGCCGTGCCGCGCCAGCTGGTCGACCCGCCACGGATGGGCTTCGTCGCCCAGGTTGGTGAGGATGACGATGTCGGCGATTTCACCGATCCGGCCAAGCGCATCGACCGCGCCAGGAACGACGGTCTGGCGATGCATTTCCTGGCGAAAGAAATCCTCGAGCAGCGGCCAGACGCGGTCCTGCGCCACCAATTCTCCAGTTGCCGTGTGAGTCATCGCTTCGCCGAAATTGCCCGTCTCAAAGGCGAAGCGGATGCCATGCGCCTCTCCCAGCCAGGCGTCAAAATGGGACACCATGTGCAGCAGTACTTCATCGCAATCGGTGATCAGCAGCGGGCGCTTGATTGTCTTGCCCATCAGCGCTCCAGCTCCGTCCGGGCAGCTACCAGCTCATCCGGCTTTACCCCGATTGCTGCCGCGACCTGCAACAAGTCAGGTTCATGCGCTTCGAGGAACGCCAGCGTTGCGGCGAGCACGCTCCTCTCGCCGGCTCGGTCGCGGAGTTCGTTTGCTTCCAATCCGGTGATGTCGAGGAACCGTCGGGCGCGGCGTTCGTCGGACAGGGTTGCGGCCAATGCGGCCAGTGCGAGTGCTTCGGCATCACCGGGCGCTTCATTTGTCGAGTGGCTTAACATCGCTTATTCGCGTCAGGATCTAGGTTCGGGGGTAACAAGGTTTGGCCAAGATATTGGTTGTCGAGGACAACGCCCTCAACATCAAGCTGTTCTGCGATCTGCTGAACGCGCATGGCCACGAAACCGAGCCGGTGACCGATAGCCGGGAGGCCTTGGAGGCGGCCCGCACCTTCAAGCCCGACCTGGTCATCACCGACATCCAGTTGCCCTATGTCTCCGGCATCGAGCTGATGGAGTTGCTCCGTGCCGATGAGGAGCTCAAAGACGTTCCGATCATGGCGGTCACCGCCTATGCGGCCGCAGGTGATGATGAGCGGATCCGCGCGGCCGGGGCTCAAGCCTATGTTTCCAAGCCCATTTCGGTGATGCGCTTTGCCGAAACGGTGGACCAGTTGCTTGCAGGCGGAAGGCTAGTCGACGGATCGAGCCACTCCAGCCAGTGAGCCGGGCTGGGCAGGATGATCTGCCGATTATGAATGACCGCGACTTCCGGGGACGGCTCGGCGGTCAGCAGGCTGAAGGCTTCACCGACTTGCGGATGGGTCTGGGTGACCGCAGCGATGCCGATCAATTCCCCTTCGACGGGCGAGAACAGCCATTTGTTTTTGCGCTTGGCCTTGGGGTCGTCGGGCGTCGTGAACTCGTAGAATCCGTCGGCGATGGCGAGGCAGCGCTTGGTGAATTTCCTGCCTTCCGACCTCAGGTTGAACACCGGCTTGCCGTGCGTCCCGGGCCAGCTCCAGCGGCGGATAACCATCTCCAGGCCATTCTGACCCATCCGGACGATCGGCGCCGGGTCCGTGATGCAGATGTCCTTCGGCTGGAGGTTGGGAATGCCTTCGGGAAAGCTCAGCTGGTGGCCGAGACCCTCAAAGATCTGCCGGATCGCGTCCGCTCCCTTGTGCAGTCGGTAGAGGTTGCACATCGGGAATGCCGTCAGCTCTAGTCGAACAGGCTCGAGACCGAGCTCTCGTCGGCGATCCGATGGATCGCCTCGCCAAACAGAGGCGCAATGGTCAGGCGGCGGATCTTGCCGTCTTCGCTGAGACCCTCCCGGTAGATGGAATCGGTCACCACCAATTCCGTGAGAACGCTGGCGGCCACGCGAGCCTCGGCTGCACCTGACAAGACGCCGTGGCTGCAATAGGCGATGACCTCGGTTGCGCCCTGATCCTTGAGCGCCGCGGCAGCGTTGCACAGCGTGCCGGCGCTATCGACGATATCGTCGACCAACACGCAGCAATGGCCCTCGACGTCGCCAATGATGTTCATCACCTCCGACTCGCCAGCGTGCTCCCTACGCTTGTCGACGATGGCGAGCGGCGCATTGTCGAGCCGCTTGGCGAGGCTTCGCGCGCGAACCACCCCGCCGACGTCGGGCGAGACCACCATCAGCTTCTTGGCCGGATGGCGTGCCTGGATGTCGGCCGCCATGACCGGGGCCGCCCACAGATTGTCGGTCGGAATATCGAAGAAGCCCTGGATCTGCCCGGCATGGAGATCCATCGTTAGTACGCGATCGGCGCCGGCGACAGTGATGAGATTGGCGACCAGCTTGGCCGAAATTGGCGTGCGTGGTCCGGGCTTCCGGTCCTGCCGGGCATAGCCGAAATAGGGGATGACAGCGGTGATCCGCTTGGCCGAGGCGCGCTTCAGCGCGTCGATGCAGATCAACAGCTCCATCAGATTGTCGTTGGTCGGGAAGCTGGTTGACTGAACAACAAACACATCCTCGCCGCGGACATTTTCCTGGATTTCGACGAAAACTTCTTCGTCGGCGAAGCGTCGCACACTGGCCTGTGTCAGCGGCAACTCCAGATAATCGGCGATCGCCCGCGCGAGCGGAAGGTTCGAATTCCCGGCGAGCAATTTCATTATGACGATCCCGTGAAAGCTGGCCCCGTTCGCGCCCCTTAGAAAGCCAGCGTCATAAGGGCAAGGTTGCGCCTTTGGCTGGCGGCACTAAATCCATGGGCCGTGACCGACCGCCTTCGCATCGCACTCGTCCAGCTGAGCCAGCGGGTAGGCGACCTTGCGGGCAATGCCGAGAAGATGATTGAATGGCGCGCCAAAGCGGCGGACGAGGGCGCCGATCTGGTGCTGGTGCCGGAACTGCAGCTGACCGGCTATCCGCCCGAGGACCTCGTCCTGAAGCCCGAATTCGTCCGGCAAACGATGGAACTGGCAGAGCGGCTAGTCGATGCGACCGTCGACGGGGGCCCGGCGCTACTGTTCGGAAGCATATATGCCGAGGGTGGAGCCAATTATAATTGCGTCATCCTGGCCGAAGGCGGGCGGGTCATTGGGCGGCGGCTGAAGCACGAGCTGCCCAATTACGGCACCTTCGATGAGAAACGCGTCTTCACCCACGGGCCTCTGCCTGAGCCGATTGTCTTCAAAGGGGTGAAGCTGGGAGTACCGATCTGCGAGGATATCTGGGGTGAACGGGTCTGTACTCACCTTGCCAAGGCGGGCGCAGAAATCCTCCTGTCGCCAAATGGCAGCCCCTATGAAGTCGACAAGGACAGTTTGCGGCAACGGCAGGTACGCGAGCGGGTGGTCGAGACCGGCCTGCCGCTAGTCTATCTTAACCGCGTCGGCGGCCAGGACGAGCTGGTCTTTGACGGGTCCAGCTTCGTTACCAACGACGACGGATCGATCTGCGTGCAATTGCCGGACTTCGAGGAAGCGATGGTGCTGACCGACTGGGTCCGGACTCCGAACGGCTGGCGTTGCGAGGCGGGCCTGCGGGCCGAGCTCTCACCATACCCCGAAGACATGTATCGGGCGATGATGCACGCACTGCGCGATTATGTGAGCGCCAACGGCTTTCCCGGCGTGATCCTGGGCCTGTCGGGCGGGATCGACAGCGCATTGTCAGCCGCAGTGGCGGTCGATGCGCTTGGTGCCGACAAGGTCTGGTGCGTGATGCTGCCGTCCAAATATACCAGCGACGAGAGCCTCGAGGACGCCGCCGCCTGCGCGAGGCTGCTCGGCGTACGTCATGACGTCATCCCGATCGTCACCGGCGTCGGGGCGATGGACGACATGCTGAGCAAAGCGTTCGAGGGGGCCGAGGCCGGCCTTGCCGAAGAGAATATCCAATCGCGGCTCAGGATGGTGACGCTGATGGCGCTGAGCAACCGCTTCGGCCACATGCTGCTCACCACCGGCAACAAGAGTGAGATGTCGGTCGGCTATGCGACCCTCTATGGCGACATGGCCGGCGGCTATTCAGTACTGAAGGATGCCTACAAGACGACCTGCTTTGCACTGTCTCGGTGGCGCAATTCGACGTTGCCCAAGGGTGCGCTGGGGCCGGCAGGGCCGGTCATGCCCCAGAGGGTGATCGACAAGCCGCCGTCGGCTGAGCTTCGGCCCAACCAGAAGGACGAGGACAGCCTTCCGCCTTACGAGCTGCTCGACCGGATCCTCGAGGCGCTCGTCGAAAAGGAAATGTCGGTGAAGGAGGCGGCGACGGCGACCAATGCCGATATCGCCATCGTCGCCGAAATCGAGCGGAAGCTGCTGCGCGCAGAATATAAGAGGCGCCAGGCCCCACCGGGCGTCAAGCTCGGAACGCGCAATTTCGGACGCGACCGGCGCTACCCGATCACCAACGCCTTCCATACCAGCCGATAGGGATTTTCATGACCCGAATTCTCGCCGTTGCGTTGTCGCTTTCCCTTGCAGCCTGCTCGACGCAAAAGGGCGAGACTCCCGTAGCCAACGATATTGCAGCCGAGCCTGTAGCCGAGGACAGCGTACCTTCGCTTGAGGGGAATTGGGCGGTGAAGTCGATCGATGGGCGGCCTGTTTCGGGTTCGGCGATGATGGCCAGCTTTGCCGGGGACAAGGTCAGCATCGCGTCGGGCTGCGTGCGCCGCGGTCTGACCTATACGCAAAAGCGCAACGTGGTTTCGTTCGCTGCCGATCCAGGCGCAAGCTCGAACTGCGAGGGCCGCGGCACCAGCGCAGAGCATGAAACCGCCTACGCTGCGCTGGAGGGAGCGTCGATCGCCATCTTCGACCAGAAGGGGGCGGAAGCCAATCTCTCCGGCACCGGCGGAAATTTGACGCTGAAGCGCCGCTAGCCTTTGCCGACAGGCGGATGCTAGGGGCGGCTCATGACCGTCGTTACCCGTTTCGCTCCCTCCCCGACTGGCCGGCTTCATGTCGGCAATATTCGAACGGCGCTGCACAACGCGCTCTTTGCGAGGAAGAACGGCGGGCGGTTCCTGCTGAGGATCGACGACACTGACCTGGAACGTAGCCGCGAGGAATTTTTCGAGGCTATCGTCGACGACCTGGATTGGCTGGGCCTGAACAGTGACGCCATGGTGCGCCAGTCGGAGCGCTTCGCCCTCTACGAGCGCCGGTTCGAGAGCCTCAAGGATGCCGGCCGGGTCTATGCCTGCTATGAGACCCCGGAAGAACTCGAGCTCCGCCGCAAGGTGCTGCTCGGGCGCGGCCTGCCGCCTGTCTATGAGCGCAAGCCGGAGGGAGCGCCGGTGCCGGAAGGCATTTCGCCCCACTGGCGATTCAAGCTTGATCACGATCAGTCGATCGAATGGGACGATCTAATCCGCGGGCACCAGAAGTTCGATCCCAAGCTGATCAGCGATCCCGTGATCCGCCGCGCCGACGGAAGCTGGCTATATCTGCTGCCGAGCGTGATCGACGACATCGACCTTGGGATCACTCACATCGTCCGCGGCGAGGATCATGTGTCGAACAGCGCGGTTCAGCTGCAGATGTTCGCAGCGCTGGGCGCGGAGCCGCCCAAGCTGGCCCATGAGGCGCTGTTGGTTGCCGCCGAAGGCAAGCTCTCGAAGCGCCTCGGCTCTTACGGAGCGGAGCATCTCCGTGAGGAGGGCGTCGAGCCGATGGCCCTGCTATCGCTGCTCGCTCGCATCGGGACGTCGGAACCGGTAGAGGCACTGGCCAGTCTGGACGAACTTGCCAGCACCTTCGACTTCTCGCACTTCGGCCGGGCGCCGGCGCATTTCGATCCGCACGATGTGGAGCTTCTGAACGCAAAGCTTCTTCACCATATGGATTACGCAAAACTCGCCGATCGAATGCCCGACGGAATCGGCGAGACCGAGTGGCTGGTGCTGCGGGGCAACCTCGCCCATCTCGATGAGGCGGCTGAGTGGGTGCCGGTCCTAAACGGCCAGATCGAACCGCCCGAAGTCGTGCCAGACGACAAGGCTCTGATCGAGGAGGCAGCCCGGGCCGCGACCGCCATCGACTGGTCCGACGATCCCTGGCACGCGCTGACCGACCAGCTGAAGGCTTCGACCGGAC